>NZ_JBIVHR010000004.1:0-116935 GCF_044749305.1 Pseudomonas sp. NPDC089534
CCTCACATAATGTCGCGCATTATACGTGGCCGCGAGCTCCTCTGAACGGGATATTTAGGAGTCTTTCATGGCCGTCGCCCTGAGCACCCTGGTCGAGGAAGCCGACCGTTACCTCGCCAGTTCGAAAATCGCCGACTACTGCCCCAACGGCCTGCAGGTCGAGGGCCGGCCGCAGGTGATGCGCATCGTCAGCGGCGTCACCGCCAGCCAGGCGCTGCTCGACGCCGCCGTCGAAGCCGAGGCGGACCTTGTGCTGGTGCACCACGGCTACTTCTGGAAGGGCGAGAACCCCTGCGTCACCGGCATGAAGCAGCGCCGACTCAAGACTTTGCTCAAGCACGACATCAGCCTTTTGGCCTACCACCTGCCGCTGGACCTGCATCCGGACGTCGGCAACAACGTGCAGTTGGCCCGTCAGCTGGACATCACCGTCGAGGGGCCGCTGGATCCGGACAACCTGAAGGTCGTCGGCCTGGTCGGCTCGCTCAACGAGGCTGTGACGCCAAGGGACTTCGCCCGGCGGGTGCAGGAGGCCATGGGCCGCGAGCCGCTGCTGGTCGAAGGCAGCGCGATGATCCGTCGGGTCGGCTGGTGCACCGGCGGCGGCCAGGGCTACATCGACCAGGCGATCGCCGCCGGTGTCGACCTGTTCCTCAGCGGCGAAGCCTCGGAGCAGACCTTCCACAGCGCCCGGGAGAACGGCATCAGCTTCATCGCCGCCGGCCACCACGCCACCGAGCGCTACGGCGTGCAGGCGCTGGGCGAGTACCTGGCCAAGCGGTTCGCCCTGGAGCACATCTTCATCGATTGCCCGAACCCCATCTGAAACCGGCGGGGCTTGCTGAGGGAGCGGGCTGCCTGACGCAACGGTGGCAGGCTCCCGCAATGTCATGCACTGCACGGAACCTGTGGGAGCCAGCCTGCTGGCGATAGCGTCGTTGAAGGCACCGCTCAGGCCGAACCGACGGGCATATTCATATGCCCTTTCGATCTAGTAGGCGTCCTGATTAGAAGCAGGGCGCTGTGCTAGGATTCGGCCCTCGAACACGGCCCGCTGGCCGTTCATAAGAAAGCTTTCGTGAGTAGCCATGGTCGACAAACTGACGCATCTGAAACAGCTGGAGGCGGAAAGCATCCACATCATCCGCGAGGTGGCCGCCGAGTTCGACAATCCGGTGATGCTGTACTCCATCGGCAAAGATTCCGCCGTGATGCTGCACCTGGCACGCAAGGCGTTCTTCCCTGGCAAGCTGCCGTTTCCGGTGATGCACGTCGACACCCAGTGGAAATTCCAGGAGATGTACAAGTTCCGCGACCGCATGGTCGAGGAAATGGGCCTGGACCTGATCACCCACGTCAACCCGGAAGGCGTGGCGCAGGGCATCAACCCGTTCACCCACGGCAGCGCCAAGCACACCGACATCATGAAGACCCAGGGCCTCAAGCAGGCGCTGGACAAGCACGGCTTCGACGCGGCCTTCGGCGGCGCCCGCCGCGATGAAGAGAAATCCCGCGCCAAGGAGCGCGTGTACTCGTTCCGCGACAGCAAGCACCGCTGGGACCCGAAGAACCAGCGCCCGGAGCTGTGGAACGTCTACAACGGCAAGGTCAACAAGGGCGAGTCGATCCGCGTGTTCCCGCTGTCGAACTGGACCGAGCTGGACATCTGGCAGTACATCTACCTCGAAGGCATCCCGATCGTGCCGCTGTATTTCGCCGCCGAGCGCGAAGTGATCGAGAAGAACGGCACGCTGATCATGATCGACGACGACCGTATCCTCGAACACCTGAGCGACGAAGAGAAGGCACGCATCGTCAAGAAGAAAGTGCGTTTCCGTACCCTTGGCTGCTACCCGTTGACGGGCGCGGTGGAGTCCGAGGCCGAAAGCCTGACGGACATCATTCAGGAAATGCTGCTGACGCGGACTTCCGAGCGCCAGGGCCGGGTCATCGACCACGATGGCGCAGGCTCGATGGAAGACAAGAAACGTCAGGGCTATTTCTAATTAGGGTCGAACCATGTCGCACCAATCCGATTTGATCAGCGAGGACATCCTCGCCTACCTGGGCCAGCACGAACGCAAAGAGCTGCTGCGCTTTCTGACCTGCGGCAACGTCGATGACGGCAAGAGCACCCTGATCGGGCGCCTGCTGCACGACTCCAAGATGATCTACGAAGATCACCTGGAAGCGATCACCCGCGACTCGAAGAAGGTCGGCACCACCGGTGACGACATCGACCTGGCGTTGCTGGTCGACGGCCTGCAGGCCGAGCGCGAGCAGGGCATCACCATCGATGTCGCCTACCGCTACTTCTCCACCGCCAAGCGCAAGTTCATCATCGCCGACACCCCGGGCCACGAGCAGTACACCCGCAACATGGCCACCGGCGCGTCCACCTGCGACCTGGCGATCATCCTGGTCGACGCCCGCTACGGCGTGCAGACCCAGACCCGCCGCCACAGCTTCATCGCGAACCTGTTGGGCATCAAGCACATCGTCGTCGCCGTCAACAAGATGGACCTGAAAGACTTCGACCAGGGCGTGTTCGAGTCGATCAAGGCCGACTACCTGCAGTTCGCCGAAGGCCTGAAGATGAAGCCGTCGAGCATGCACTTCGTGCCGATGTCCGCGCTCAAGGGCGACAACGTGGTGAACAAGTCCGAGCGTTCGCCGTGGTACACCGGCCAGTCGCTGATGGAAATCCTCGAGACCGTGGAAGTGGCGGGCGACCGCAACTTCACCGACCTGCGTTTCCCGGTGCAGTACGTCAACCGTCCGAACCTGAACTTCCGCGGTTTCGCCGGCACCCTGGCCAGCGGCATCGTCAAGAAGGGCGACGAGGTCGTGGTGCTGCCGTCGGGCAAGAGCAGCCGCGTCAAATCCATCGTCACCTTCGAGGGCGAGCTGGAGCATGCAGGCCCCGGCCAGGCCGTGACGTTGACCATGGAAGACGAGATCGACATCTCCCGCGGCGACCTGCTGGTGCATGCCGACAACGTGCCGCCGGTCACCGACAGCTTCGAGGCGATGCTGGTGTGGATGGCCGAAGAGCCGATGCTGCCGGGCAAGAAGTACGACATCAAGCGCGCCACCAGCTACGTGCCGGGCTCGATCGCCAGCATTGTCCACAAGGTGGACGTGAACACGCTGGAGGAAGGTTCGGCGAGCGCGCTGCAGCTCAATGAGATCGGCAAGGTGAAGATCGCCCTCGATGCGCCGATCGCCCTGGACGGTTACGACAGCAACCGCACCACCGGCGCGTTCATCGTCATCGACCGCTTGACCAACGGCACCGTCGGCGCCGGCATGATCGTCGCCCAGCCGGTGACCCACGGCACCGCCACGCACCACGGCAAGCTGGCCCATGTCGCGACCGAAGAGCGCGCCCAGCGCTTCGGCCAGCAACCGGCCACCGTGCTGTTCAGCGGCCTGTCCGGCGCGGGCAAGAGCACCTTGGCCTATGCGGTCGAGCGCAAGCTGTTCGACATGGGCCGTGCGGTGTTCGTGCTGGATGGCCAGAACCTGCGCCATGACCTGAACAAGGGCCTGCCGCAGGACCGTGCCGGCCGTACCGAGAACTGGCGCCGTGCCGCCCATGTGGCGCGTCAGTTCAACGAAGCCGGCCTGCTGACCCTGGCCGCGTTCGTCGCGCCGAGCGCCGAAGGGCGCGAGCAGGCGAAGGACCTGATCGGCAAGGAGCGTCTGTTGACGGTCTACGTCCAGGCATCGCCGGCCGTCTGCGCCGAGCGTGATCCGCAAGGTCTGTACGCGGCGGCCGGCGACAACATTCCGGGCGAGTCCTTCCCGTATGACGTGCCGCTGGATGCCGACCTGGTGGTCGATACCCAGTCCGTGTCGCTGGAAGAGGGCGTGAAGCTGGTGCTGGACCTGCTGCGCAACCGCGGCGCGATCTGAGCCTCGGCCTGAAACGCAAAGCCCGCCGATGAGCGATCATCGGCGGGCTTTTTGTTTGGGCTGTCCTGATCTCAAGATCCTGCGGGGCTTGGGCTGACGTCATCGCCAGCAGGCTGGCTCCCACATTGAATTGCGTCGGCCGCAGGCTCTGCATTCAACCGAATCCCCTGTGGGAGCCAGCCTGCTGGCGATGGTGCCGGCCAAGGCGCCGCAGGAGCGGGATCAACGCAACAGAGATCAGCGGCGCTCAGGAAACTCGCGGTTCATCTGTTCCAGCAGCGCATCCTTGTCCAGCCACATCTGATTGATCCAGCCCTGGAACTGCAGGCGGTACTCGCCGTCCTGGTCGTAGTTGCGGCCGACGAACTGCGGCGGCACCTTCAGTTCCTCGACATGCATCACCACCTCCTTCACGCGGCCGCAGAGCAGGTCGCCGAAGCCGGGGCGTCCGCCCGGATAGTGGAGGGTCACGTTGACGATCGACTCCAGCTGTTCCCCCATCGCATCCAGCACGAACGCGATGCCGCCGGCCTTGGGCTTGAGCAGGTGCCTGAACGGCGACTGCTGCTGGGCATGCTTGGCTGCGGTGAAGCGCGTGCCTTCGACGAAGTTGAAGATGCCCACCGGGTTGTCGCGGAATTTCGCGCAGGTCTTGCGGGTGGTTTCCAGATCCTTGCCTTTCTTCTCCGGATGCTTTTCCAGGTAGGCCTTGGAATAGCGCTTCATGAACGGAAAGCCCAGCGTCCACCAGGCCAGGCCGATCACCGGCACCCAGATCAGCTCCTGCTTGAGAAAGAACTTCAGCGGCTGGATGCGCCGGTTGAACACGTACTGCAGCGCCAGGATGTCGACCCAGCTCTGGTGGTTGCTGGTGATCAGGTACGAGTGCCGGTAGTCGAGGCCCTGCAGGCCGCTGACGTGCCAGCGGGTGCGGCAGACCAGGTTCATCCAGCCCTTGTTGAGGCTGATCCAGGCTTCGTGGGTGTGGCTCATGAGCCAGCGGGTCAGGCGTTGGGTGAAGGCGAACGGCAGCACCTTGAACAGCGCCACCACAAACAGGAACGAGCACAGGAGAATCGTGTTCAGCGCCAACAGCAGCGCGGCGATGACGCCGCGCAAGGGGGCGGGTAGAAAAGCCAGCATCGGGTCAGATATCCAGGGGTCGGTTGGCGGCTTGGATCGCGGTCAGGGCAATCGTGTAGACGATGTCGTCGACCTGGGCGCCGCGCGGCAGGTCGTTGACCGGTTTGCGCAGGCCTTGCAGCATCGGGCCGAGGCTGACGCAGTCGGCGCTGCGCTGCACGGCCTTGTGGGTGGTGTTGCCGGTGTTCAGGTCGGGGAACACGAACACCGTGGCGCGGCCGGCCACCTGGCTGTTCGGGGCCAGTTGCCGGGCCACGGCCTCGTTGGCGGCGGCGTCGTACTGCAACGGGCCGTCGATCAGCAGGGCGCGCTGCTGCTCGTGGGCGAGCAGGGTGGCTTCGCGCACCTTTTCGACTTCCTCGCCGCTGGCCGACTCGCCGCTGGAGTAGCTGATCATCGCCACCCGCGGCGTGATGCCGAAGGCCGCCGCCGAGTCGGCGCTCTGCAGGGCGATCTCCGCCAGCTCCGCCGCGCTCGGGTGCGGGTTCATCACGCAGTCGCCGTACACCAGCACCTCTTCGGGGAACAGCATGAAGAACACCGACGACACCAGGGTGCAGCCCGGCGCGGTCTTGATCAGTTGCAGGGCCGGGCGGATGGTGTTGGCGGTGGTGTTGATGACGCCCGACACCAGGCCGTCGACCTCGTCCAGCGCCAGCATCATGGTGCCGATGACCACGGTGTCTTCCAGTTGCTGCTCGGCCATCGGCGCATTGAGGCTTTTGCTCTTGCGCAGGGCCACCATCGGTTCGACGTAGCGTTCGCGGATCAGGTCCGGGTCGAGGACTTCCAGGCCCGGCGGCAGTTCGATGCCCTGGGCGCGGGCCACGGCCTCGACGTCGGCGGGCTTGGCCAGCAGGACGCAACGGGCGATGCCGCGCTCCTGGCAGATCGCGGCGGCCTGCACGGTGAGCGGCTCGCTGCCTTCGGGCAGGACGATGCGCTTGTTGGCCACCTGGGCCCGCTGGATCAGCTGGTAACGGAACACCGCCGGCGACAGGCGCATTTCCCGCGGCGTGCCGCAGCGCTGGTGCAGCCAGTTGGCGTCGAGGTGGCTGGCGACGAAGTCGGTGATGATCTCGGCGCGCTCGCGGTCGTCGACGGGGATTTCCTTGTTCAGGCCGTTGAGCAGGTTGGCGGTGTCGTAGGAGCCGGTGCTCACCGACAGCACCGGCAGGCCGGCCTGCAAGGCGCCGCGGCACAGCTCCATGATGCGCGGGTCGGGCAGGGTGTCGCTGGTCAGCAGCAGGCCGGCCAGGGGCACGCCGTTGATGGCCGCGAGGCTGACGGCGAGGATGATGTCGTCGCGGTCGCCGGGGGTCACCACCAGCACGCCGGGCTTGAGCAGGTCCACGGTGTTGCGCATGGTGCGCGCGCAGATGATGGTCTTGGTCATGCGCCGGGTTTCGTAGTCGCCGGCGTTGAGCACCTGGGCGCCCATCAGGTCGGCGACGTCGCGGGTGCGCGGGGCGTTGAGCTCCGGCTGGAACGGAATGCAGCCCAGCAGGCGGAAGTCGCCGCTGCGCAGCAACGGCGAATGTTCCTTCAGGCGTGCGGCGAAGGCGTCCATGCTTTCGTCGGTCTTGACCTTGTTGAGGATCACGCCGAGGACCTTCGGATCCTTCGGCCCGCCGAACAGCTGCGCCTGCAGTTCCACCCGGCCGGACAGCTCGGTCAGCACTTCGTTTTCCGGCGCCGAGACCAGGATCACCTCGGCGTCCAGGCTCTTGGCCAGGTGCAGGTTGACCCGGGCGGCGTAGCTGGCGCTGCGGGTCGGCACCATGCCTTCGACGACCAGCACGTCCTTGCCGACGGCGGCCTGCTGATAAAGGGTGATGATCTCTTCGAGCAGTTCGTCGAGCTGGCCGTCGCCCAGCATCCGCTCGACATGGGCCAGGCCCAGCGGCTGCGGCGGTTTCAGGCCGTGGGTGCGGGCCACCAGCTCCGTCGAGCGCTCAGGGCCGGTGTCGCCCGGATGCGGCTGGGCGATCGGTTTGAAGAAGCCGACCTTCAGGCCGGCCCGTTCCAGCGTGCGCACCAGCCCGAGGCTGATGGAGGTCAGACCCACACCGAAATCGGTGGGCGCGATAAAAAAAGTTTGCATGCGGATTCTCTAAGGGTGCATGGCAATGGCGATCGCCTGCTTTGGGCGATCTGCCTGAATTCAGTCGTCAAGGTTATCGCTAACCGAGCCCTGTGCGCACCAACCGCACGCAAAGGGCCGGCCTATTTTTTCAAGGCGTTGCGCCGGATCCAGCACCCACGCCCGCGACTGCCAGGGCGGTTGGTGGCGCAGGTGCTGGGTGTGGCCGCAGGACAGCTCGACGACCCAGTGGCCGTCCTCGTCCCGATGGAAGCCGGTGACCGTCGCCAGGGCCGGTTGTTCCCGTCTGTCCGGGTTGTGTTCGCTTTCGGGCAAATCCTTGTTTAGACTTGTCCGTTCTTCATTCTTATGCAAAAGGTCTCACTTCATGACGATCGCCGCCAACAAGGCTGTCTCCATCGACTATACCCTGACCAACGACGCTGGTGAGGTCATCGACAGCTCCGCCGGCGGCGCACCGCTGGTTTACCTGCATGGCGCAGGCAACATCATCCCGGGCCTGGAAAAAGCCCTGGAAGGCAAAGAGGTCGGCAACGAACTGGAAGTTTCCGTCGAGCCGGAAGACGCCTACGGCGAATACTCCGCCGAACTGGTCAGCACCCTGAGCGCCAGCATGTTCGAAGGCGTCGACAAGCTGGAAGTCGGCATGCAGTTCCACGCTTCGGCGCCGGACGGCCAGATGCAGATCGTGACCATCCGTGACATCGACGGCGACGACGTGACCGTCGACGGCAACCACCCGCTGGCCGGTCAGCGCCTGAACTTCAAGGTGAAGGTCGTTGCCATCCGCGACGCCAGCCAGGAAGAAGTCGCTCATGGCCACGTCCATGGCGAAGGTGGCCATCACCACTGATTTTCTGCGCTAAGCTTTCGAGTACTGGAGAGGCGCCCTGAGGGCGCCTTTTTAGTCTGCGGCTGTCCTTGGCGCGCTGCCAAGCGGCTGTTTCAAGGGGAACACGGGAATCTGGAGTCCGTCATGAGTGCTTTTCACGACCTTAAGTTGACAGCCCTGAATGGCCAGGAGCTACCGCTGGCGCCCTTCAAGGGCCAAGTCGTGCTGGTGGTCAACGTCGCCTCCAAATGCGGCTTGACGCCACAGTACGCAGCGCTGGAAAACCTCTATCAGCAGTACAAGGGCAAGGGCTTCAGCGTGCTGGGCCTGCCGTGCAACCAGTTTGCCGGTCAGGAACCGGGCTCCGAACAGGAGATCCAGGAGTTCTGCCGCCTGAACTACGGGGTCAGTTTCCCGTTGTCGAGCAAGCTTGAGGTCAACGGCCACGAACGGCATCAGCTCTACCGGCTGCTGGCGGGCGAGGGGGCCGAGTTTCCCGGTGACATCACCTGGAACTTCGAAAAGTTCCTGCTCGGCAAGGACGGCCGCGTGCTGGCCAGGTTCTCGCCGCGCACGGCGCCGGACGATCCGACCGTGATCGCCGCGATCGAAAAGGCGTTGAACTGAAACACGAAAATCGCAGCCATCGGACTGCGATTTTTTTTGCCTGCCTTTTGACCCTAAATCATTCAGATCAATAATGCTTTCATGTGGGTGGCGTCACGCATATTATCGCCGTCATATGGCCTCGTGCCTGTCGACAACGTTTTCGTGGAGCTTCCCGATGCCCGTCCAAGCCCTGTTCAAACCGTTCCAGTTAGGTGCCCTCGAACTGCCGACCCGCGTGGTCATGGCCCCCATGACCCGCTCGTTCTCTCCGGGCGGGGTGCCGAACAGCAAGGTCATCGAGTACTACCGTCGCCGTGCGGCGGCCGGTGTCGGCCTGATCATCACCGAAGGCACCACCGTGGGCCACCAGGCGTCCAACGGCTATCCGAACGTGCCGCACTTCTACGGCGAAGCGGCGCTGGCCGGCTGGAAGAAGGTCGTGGACGCGGTGCACGCCGAAGGCGGCAAGATCGTTCCGCAACTGTGGCACGTCGGCAACGTGCGGCGCCTGGGCACCGAGCCGGACGCCAGCGTGCCGGGCTATGGCCCGTCGGAAAAGCTCAAGGACGGCCAGGTCGTGGTGCACGGCATGAGCAAGCAGGACATCCAGGAGGTGATCGCCGCCTTCGCCCAGGCCGCCAAGGATGCGCAAAGCATCGGCATGGACGGCGTGGAGATCCATGGCGCCCACGGTTACCTGATCGACCAGTTCTTCTGGGAGGGCAGCAACCAGCGCACCGACGAGTACGGCGGCGACCTGGCCAACCGTTCGCGGTTCGCCATCGAGCTGATCCGTGCCGTGCGTGCGGCGGTCGGCGAAGGCTTTCCGATCATCTTCCGTTTCTCCCAGTGGAAGCAGCAGGACTACACCGCGCGCCTGGTGCAGACCCCCGAGGCGCTGGGCGAATTCCTCAAGCCGCTGGCCGATGCCGGCGTGGACATTTTCCACTGCTCGACCCGCCGTTTCTGGGAGCCGGAATTCGAAGGCTCCGACCTCAACCTGGCCGGCTGGACCCGCCAGTTGACCGGCAAGCCGACCATCACCGTCGGCAGCGTCGGCCTCGATGGCGAGTTCCTGCAGTTCATGGTCAACACCGACAAGGTCGCCCAGCCCGCCAGCCTGGAGAAACTGCTGGAGCGCCTGAACAACGACGAGTTCGATCTGGTGGCGGTGGGCCGTGCGCTGCTGGTGGATCCGGATTGGGCGCAGAAAGTCCGCGAAGGCCGCGAGCAGGAGATTCTGCCGTTCAGCCGCGAGGCGTTGATGACGCTGGTGTAAGCGGCGTCTTCACTGGCGCCATCGCCGGCAGGCTGGCTCCCGCAGGTGTCAAACCCATGTGGGGGCGGGCTTGCTCCGGGCGGCGATCCGACGACGGGGTCGGCCCGTTCGCCGAAGGATCAAGGCAATGTCTGCGCATTCGGCAGCGCCTGCTCTCCCGAGCAGGCTCCGCGCAGATGCCCCTCAAACTGTTCGATCACCGTCGCCCAGCCCTGACGGCTGGCATGCTGGCGCGCATTCAGGCGCACGGAGCGCAGGGTTTCCTGCCCTTCCAGCAACCATGCCGCCGCCTCGCAGAACGCCTCCTCGTCGCCCGGCATCGCCAGCACGCCGTTGTAGCCATGGCGGATGTGCTGCGCCGCCGCTGCCTGATCGTAGGCCACCACGCCCAAGCCTGAGGCCAAGGCTTCGAGCACCACGTTGCCGAAGGTTTCGGTGAGGCTGGGGAACAGGAAAATGTCTCCCGACGCATAGTGCGCCGCCAACGCTTCGCCGCGTTGCGGGCCGCAAAAGATCGCGTCGGGCAGCTGCTTTTCCAGCGCGGTGCGCAGCGGTCCGTCACCGACCACGATCAGCTTCGCATGGCGTTGTGGATAAGTGCTGCGCAGCCGTTCGAAGCTGCGCCCAAGCAAACCGAGGTTTTTCTCCGCCGCCAGCCGACCTACATAGATCACCGCGATGTCCTGCTCGCCCAGGCCCCACTGTGCACGCAAGGCTTCCAGGCGTTTGGCCGGGTGGAACAACTGGCTGTCCACACCCCGTGACAGCAGGGCCAACCGGTCGAAATGCCGGCGCTCCAGCTCCAGGCGCTGACTGACGCTGGGCACCAGGGTGAGCGCGGAGCGATTGTGAAACCAGCGCAGGTAATGGGTGAGCAGGCGTGCGAGCAGGCTCAGGCCGTACTGGTGGGTGTACTGCTGGAAATTGGTGTGGAAACCGCTGACCACCGCGATCCCGAGGCGCCGCGCCGCACGCAGCGCCGACAGCCCCAGCGGGCCTTCGGTGGCGATGTACAGCACGTCCGGCCGCTCACGCTTCCAGCGGCGCAGCAGCTTGTGCATCGACGACTGGCCCCATTGCAGTCCGGGATAGCCCGGCAGCGGCCAGCCCCGGCACAGCAGCACCCCGTCGTCTTCGTTGCGCTGGGGATCGCCGCCCTGGCGCGGACGCACCAGTTCCACCCGGTGCCCGCGCGCGCGCAGGCCGTCGCACAGGCGACCGAGGGTATTGGCCACTCCGTTGATTTCGGGAGGGTAGGTTTCGCTGATCAGGGTGATGCGCAGAGCTGTCGTCATGGCCTCAGTGTCGGCTGAGGCCATGTCGTCAGTGTGACGTCAGGATGATGGATTTGTGACCGGCCCAGGCCTGCGTCAAGCGGTTGCGGCCAGACGCTCGGCGCCGCGTTCGCGCACCCAGAACAACGTCGCGCCGGCCACGGCCGCCGGCATCATCAGGATGTTCACCAGCGGGATCATCAGCGCCAGGTAGACGACCCCGCCGAAGCTCATGCTCTGCCAGCGCTTCTGCCGCAGCCAGGCGAGCATCTCGTTCCAGCCCAGCTTGTGGTTGTCCGCCGGGTAGTCGATGTACTGGATCGCCATCATCCACACCCCGAACAGCAGCCACAGCGGCGCGGCGACGATGTTCACCACCGGGATGAACGAAAGGATGAACAGCCCGATCGCCCGGGGCAGGAAGTAGCCGAGCTTGCGCATCTCGCGGGCCAGGGTGCGCGGCACCATGGCGATCAGCTCGCCCCAGCTGAAGGCCGGGAAGTCGTCGGTGCCGCGCACCACCACTTCGACCTTTTCCGCCAGGAAGCCGTTGAACGGCGCCGCGATGACGTTGGCCAGCATCGTGAAGGTGAAGAACACCATCAAGGCCACCAGCACCACGAAGAGGGGCCACAGGATGTAGCTGAGAAAGCCCAGCCAGTCGGGCAGCGACGGCATCAGGGCATCGACCCACAGGCTGAACTGATGGCCGGCCAGGTAGATCAATCCGACGAACAGCACCAGGTTGATCGCCAGCGGCAACAGCACGAACAGGCGCAGGCCGGGGCTGAGGACCAGTTTCAGGCCTTCGCGCAGGTATTGCGGTCCGGACAGGACAGGGGCGGGCATAGCGGGCTCCGAGCAAGGGAAAACGCGCCGACCTTACCGGCTTTGCCCAGCAGGCGAAAGCGCGGCGGCGGGATCGACATTCACTGTAACAAAGACGTCCGGCTCGTCAGCGTGTCCGCATAGAGGCCACCTATGAGCTGGATTGTTAAACCGTATTTCCTTAATCTTGCCCCCCTCGATACGCTGCACCCAACTTTTTGCAGGACTGTCGAGCCAATGCCTTCCCCAAGGTTATCCACAGTCCTTTTTTATTCCCGCCGGCAGTCCGGCGTCCGCGCCAGTGGTTCTGGCCGGTCAACAGGAGCAGGTCCATGTCTGAAGTCCGTCATTCGCGAGTGATCATCCTCGGTTCCGGCCCTGCCGGTTACAGCGCTGCGGTGTACGCGGCCCGCGCCAACCTCAAGCCGCTGCTGATCACCGGCATGCAGGCCGGCGGTCAACTGACCACCACCACCGAAGTGGACAACTGGCCGGGCGACGTCCACGGCCTGACCGGTCCCGTGCTGATGGAGCGCATGCGCGAGCACGCCGAACGCTTCGAGACCGAGATCGTGTTCGACCACATCAACGCCGTGGACTTCGCTTCCAAGCCCTACAGCCTGACCGGCGACAGCGGCACCTACACCTGCGACGCGCTGATCATCGCCACCGGCGCCAGCGCCCGCTACCTGGGCCTGCCGTCGGAAGAGACCTTCATGGGCAAAGGCGTTTCCGCCTGCGCGACCTGCGACGGTTTCTTCTACCGCAACAAGCCGGTCGCCGTGGTCGGCGGCGGCAACACCGCCGTCGAAGAGGCGCTGTACCTGGCCAACATCGCCAGCAAGGTCACCCTGATCCACCGCCGCGAGACCTTCCGCGCCGAGAAGATCCTGATCGACAAGCTGCACGCCCGTGTCGCCGAAGGCAAGATCGAGCTGAAACTGAACGCGACCCTGGACGAAGTGCTGGGCGACAACATGGGCGTGACCGGCGCCCGCCTGAAGAACAACGACGGCAGCTTCGACGAAGTGAAGGTCGACGGCGTGTTCATCGCCATCGGCCACACCCCGAACACCTCGCTGTTCGAAGGCCAGCTGGAGCTGAAGGACGGTTACCTGGTGGTGCAGGGCGGCCGTGACGGCAACGCCACCGCGACCAGCGTCGAAGGCGTCTTCGCCGCCGGCGACGTGGCCGACCACGTTTACCGCCAGGCCATCACCTCGGCCGGCGCCGGCTGCATGGCGGCCCTGGACACCGAGCGTTACCTGGACGGTCTGCAGAACGCAGCGCACTAATACCGCAGAAACGAAAAAACCGGCCTTGGCCGGTTTTTTTGTGCCCGCGATTGCTTGGGCGACGCGATCCCAATGTGGCGGATCCTGCTGCCTTGATCCTGCTCTGCGGCGTCTTGACCGACGCCATCGCCAGCAGGCTGGCTCCCACAGGATTAGCGTCGGTGTCGGGACTCAGCGGCGGGTCAGGGGCTGGGCTTCGAACTTCACGCCGGCCAGGCCGTGCTTGATCAGCGCACGGATGTTGCCGTGGTCGCTGCCGTCCGGAGTGGCGACCACCGAGCGGTAATGCTCGCCGAACGCCAGCAGCGCCTCTTCATCGCTCAAGCCTTCCAGCAGCGCCAGGCCGAGGGTCTTGCAGGAGCCTTCATTCTGCCCGGCCGCGTTTTCCACGCCGCCGTTGTTGAAGGCCTGCTGGCGATAGTCGTAGCCGGCGGCGATGAACGCCAGGGTGTCGGCGAAGGCGTGTTCGCCGCTCTTGAGGCTGGCGCGCAGGGTGTTCAGGTCACTCATTGGGTTTTCCTTTGGCGAACGCCGCCTGTTGTTCGGCGTTGGCTTCTTGCTGGTATTGGGCTTTCCAGTCGGCGTAAGGCATGCCGTAAACCACTTCGCGGGCGTCGTCGAGGCTGACCTCGATCTGACGCTCGTCGGCGGCGGCCTTGTACCACTTGGACAGGCAGTTGCGGCAGAACCCGGCGAGGTTCATCAGGTCGATGTTCTGCACGTCCTTGCGGCTGTCCAGATGGGCGACCAGCCGGCGGAAGGCGGCGGCTTCGAGTTCGAGGCGTTGTTGCTCGGTCATGGAAGTCTCTTCGAGACAGCTGAGAGCGGCAAGCTCCAAGCTGCAGGATTCTGAATTGTAGGGGGCCCTTAGCTTACCGCTTGAAGCTTGAAGCTTGAAGCTTGAAGCTTGAAGCTTAGCGGCTTGCCGCGAGCGTAATCGACACCGACTCGGCGAACCGCAGCGCATGGGGCTTGTCGACCTCGACCTCGGCGTACTGCACTGCCTTGTTGGCCATCACCAGGTCGAGCAGCTCCTGGGTCAGGCGTTCGAGCAGGGCGAAGCGGTTGCCTTCCACGTGGGCGATGATGGCCTTGGTGATGGTGCGGTAGTTGAGCGCGTGATCGATGTCGTTGTCGCGCACCGCTTCCTGCGCGGCGTACAGGATGGTCAGGTTGATCAGCACATCCTGCTTGTTGAGGATCTCGTCCTCGTTGATCCCGATGAAAGTGCGCAGGCGCAGATCCTTGACCCGGATGCGCGCCGTTCCCGGCTGAAGTTGTGGCATTTATCTGCTCCGTCCAATCAATTGCAGGAACTCCTGGCGGGTGTTGCTCGAGTCGCGGAAGGCGCCGAGCATGACCGAGGTGTTCATGGTCGAATTCTGTTTCTCGACACCGCGCATCATCATGCACATGTGTCGGGCCTCGATGACCACCGCGACGCCGGCGGCTGCGGTGACCTGTTCGATGGCGTCGGCGATCTGCCGGGTGAGGTTCTCCTGGATCTGCAGGCGGCGGGCGAACATGTTCACCAGCCGCGCGACCTTCGACAGCCCCAGCACCTTGCCTGTCGGAATATAAGCCACATGGGCCTTGCCGATGAAGGGCAACAGGTGATGCTCGCACAGCGAGTACAGCTCGATGTCGGCGACGATGATCATTTCGTCGGTGTCGGAGTCGAACAGCGCACCGTTGACGATGTCCTCGACGCTTTGCCCGTAGCCGTGACACAGGTACTGCATGGCCTTGGCCGCGCGCTCGGGGGTGTCGAGCAGCCCCTCGCGGTCGGGATCCTCGCCGATGCCGACGAGGATTTCGCGGTAATGGCCGGGCAGGGAAGGCGTCATGGTGGATCCTCGCGCAGGCGCTTATTTGACGTGCCGCCCGCCGTTGACGGTCAGGGTGGTGCCGGTGACGTAAGGGTTGTCGAACAGATAGCGCAGGCTCTGGTAGACCACCTCGCAGCCGGGCTCGATGCCCAGCGCGGACTTGGCCAGTGCCTTGGCGCGGTACGCCGCGTCGTCGTCCGGGTTGAACAATAGCAGGGCCGGCGCGATGCCGTTGACCTTGATGGCCGGGGCATAGCGCGCGGCGAAGGACAGGGTCAGGCTGTCGAGGCCGGCCTTGGTGGCGCAGTAGCCGATGTGTTTGCTGCTGCCCCTGCGGGTCACGTCGTCGCTGATGTGGACAATGTCGGCCGGGCTGGAGCGCCGCAGCAGGTCGGCGCAGTGCAGGTTGATCAGGTACGGCGCGAGCATGTGCACGCCGAACATCCGGGTGAAGTCCTGGCCTTGGCTGGCATCGCTTTCCTCCAGCCATTCGGAGGCGTTGTGCACGATGGCCCGTAGGCTATCGGTGCGGGTCTTGAGGTCGGCGATGAAGCCCAGGATGGAGGCTTCGCTGGAGAAGTCCGCCTGCAGGCCGATGGCGCCCAGGTCGCGCAGCGCCTGCACGCCGGGGCGTTCGCTGCGGTAGGTGAACAGGACGCGGTGGCCGTCTTCGAGCAGGCGCTTCGCGCAATGCAGGCCGACACGCTGGCCGGCGCCGGTGATGAGGATCGGGGCGGAGGTGGCGGTCATGGGCGGCTCGCGTCGGATCGGAAGCAAAAACTATAACAGCGACGCGGTCGCAGACCTATCGCACAGCCCTGCCGGAGCGGGAAAGCCGCTGCGGCAGGGCGGCGGGCGTCACGGGTTTTGCGTGGAGGGTTGCGCGGACGCCCGGCGCGCCGGCGTTGCGTTCAGCCAGTTGGCGAGCAGCCTTGTCGAGAGCGGAATGAAGAAGTAGACCATCAAGGGCGTCAGGCACAGCGTGCTGACGAACACCCGCGGCAGCAGGCTCATGTCGGCGAGCAACGGGCCCAGCACGAAATTGAACAGCAGCGACACCGGAAAGAACGCCAGCCAGATCGCCACCGCTTGCTTCCAGCGCGGCGGCCGTTGCCCGGCGGCGCCGAACCAGCCTTCGATGCCGCTGACCCGGTGTTCCTTCGGATGGGCGAACAGGTCGCTGCCGCGGGCAAGCCAAGCGGTTCGCGAGGCGGAATGCTCCCAGGCGTGCAGCGTCTGTTCGTCGACGAAGCGGAAGATGATCTGAAATTCGTTGTCGTCGGGCGGCGGGGCGAGCACGCCGGAACCCAGGTAGCCGGGAAAGTCGGTGGCCAGTTGTTCGCCTTCGCGCAGCCAGGCGATCAAGTCCTGATAACGGCCTTCGGCGACGCGGCGGGCCACCATCAGCGTGACGGGGGATGCAGACATTTTGTATCTCCGTATTGCAAATGCGTCGCTCCGGATAGGAGCCACGCCTGAACGCGGCGCCGGGGTGATGGGCCGCGTTTTTCGACAAGCAAGGATTATTCCGGATTTCCTCGTTGAAAACAGCGACATTCGTCGCTGTTCATGGCTTGAACCGCCACAGGGCATCAGGAGTAGAATGCGAGCAGATCCTGTCGCCAACGCCAACAAGGATGTGCGTCCGCCAATGCCTGTCATCAACGAGCTTCGCCTTGCATCGCAGGCCTCTGACGCGCTCGAGCGCGAAGAGCTGTTTCCCATACGCGAAGTGGCTCGGCTGACCGGCGTCAACCCGGTCACGCTGCGGGCGTGGGAGCGACGCTACGGCTTGATCCAGCCGACGCGCACCGAAAGCGGGCACCGCCTGTACTCCGTGACCGATATCGAGCGCGTGCGCAGCATCGTCGACTGGATCGACCGCGGCGTGTCGGTGAGCAAGGTCGGCAAGATCCTGGCCAGGACCGAGCCGAGAAAGGCCTTGGCCCACATCATCCCCGACGAACTGGTTCAGACCGATTACCTCCAGTGGCAAGAACAGGTGCGCCGGGCGGTCAGCTCGTTCGACGATCAGGAATTGGATCGCGTCTACGGCCAGATTTTCTCTTCCTATGCGTTGCCCGTGGTGTTCCAGGACATCCTGATGCCGCTGTGGCTGCAGATGCTGCAGCGTCAGGAGGCGTTCGGGCAGACCAGCGAATGGCTGTTCCTCGACGGTTTCCTGCGGGCCCGTGTGCTGCAGCGCGTCGTCATGCTGCGCGGATCGCAGCCGCGCAAGGTGATCGTCAGCGCCCTGTCCGGCCAGTGCCGCGAACTTGAGCTGCTGGTGGCTGCGCTGTTCCTCAGCGAGAGCGATGCGGGGGTGCGGGTGCTGACCACGGGGCAACCGTTCGATGAACTGACCCTGGTCTGCGAAAAGATCAAGCCTCAGGCGCTGGTGCTGTTCTCCAACCATGCGCCGTCGCCGGAGCTGCCGCGGCGCCTCAACCGCCTGGCCTTGAGCCTGGATTGCCAACTGATGCTGGCCGGCGACGCGGCGGATCTTGCGCAGGAGAGCCTGGCGGGGTCGTCCATCGGTTGCCTGGGCAACGAGGGCGCGACCATGCGTCAGCGGATGGTGAGGTTCCTGGCGGGGAACCTGGATACCTGAAACTCAGGTGTGCAGGGCGGGGTGCGACAGGCGATGCTGTTGCAGGATGAACTGGCGCAGGCGCTCGGTTTCGTCGGCGTCGCTCTGGTTCAGCGCGTAGGCGTAGAAGCCTTGCTCGGTTTCCCGTTCGAAGGTGCCGCGCAGCGAGATCCGCTCATAGCCCGACGGGCTGAACCACAGGGCGAAGTGCTTCGGCGGTTTGGTCTTGTTGCGCACTTCCAGCAGGACGCCCTTGTGCGAAACCTCGTGCACCCAGAGCATGCCCGGCTGCCCCTTGGCGTTCTCCAGCGCCACCGGCTCTTCGAGAACCAGTCGCCACGGCCGCACCATCGGGCCGTCCTCGTAGATGCTCGGCACGCCCAGGCGCAGATGCAGGGCGTGGAACTCATCCTCGACCAGGTGCAGCGGGAACGTCATCTGCTGGTTTTCGAAGCTGGCCTGAATGGTGACCTGCTCATGGGCCGCCAGGCGCGTGAGCAGGTCGCGGATCTGTGAACCGCCGTTGACCATGAGACTCGACGTCGCATCCCGCACGTTCAGTTGCGGGTTGTGTTGCATGGTCTGGATGAAATCCAGCTCATCCTGGGTCAGGAGGGCGTCGCGTTGCATGGCTAGCTCGAAATAAATAATTACAAAGTCATTGGTGATTGTAGTTAATGACCATTAGTTCGCCGCTTTGTTTGAACCGTTCGTCGCTTTCAGGGCGGCCAGTTCCGCTTCCAGCGCCGCCACCTGGGCTTCGAGCTGGATCACCCGCTGCTGCGCCTTGACCTGAACGGTCACATCCTTCTGCACACCCACGAAATACGTCTGTCCGTCTTCGGCGCCTTTCACGGTCGACAGGGACAGCTCGTTGTAGAACGGCGTGCCGTCCTTGCGGTAGTTGCGCAGGATCTCGCGGCACGATCCGCCCTCTTGCAGCGCATTGCGGATCAGCGCCAGGTTGTCCTGGTCGCGGTCGCCGGACTGCAGGAAGCGGCAGTCCTGATAGAGGATCTCTTCGCTGGTGTAGCCGGTCAGGCGCTCGAAGGCCGGGTTCACGTAAATCAGGATGTTGTCCTGTTCACCTTCGCGTTCGGCCACCACGATCCCGTCGTTCGACGCGTTGATCACCATTTGCAGCAGGTTGGCATTGATCATTGTTGAATCCTTTCAGGGTTGTCGACCGCTGGCATTCTAGAAGATCGCCGGACGCTGTCTACTGGCCAGTAGCGCTTGTTGAGAGCCGATCGCAGCGTTGCGCGTCCGGCTGTTACTATCGCCGCTCATTTTTTCAGTTTCGGGATCAGATTGATGAAAGTCGCCATTCTCTCCGGCTCGGTCTACGGCACCGCCGAAGAAGTCGCCCGCCATGCCCAGAGCCTCATGAAGGCGGCGGGGCTGGAAACCTTCTACAACCCGCGCGCGAACCTGGCCGACCTCCAGGCGTTCGGCCCTGAAGCGTTCCTGGCCGTGACCTCGACCACCGGCATGGGCGAACTGCCGGACAACCTGCAGCCCCTGCATTCGACGCTGCGCGATCAATTGCCGGCGGCCTGGCGCGGCCTCCCCGGCGCGGTGATCGCCCTGGGCGACGCCAGCTACGGCGAGACCTTCTGCGGCGGCGGCGAGCAGATGCGCGAACTGTTCGCCGAGCTGGGCCTGCGGGAAGTGCAGGACATGCTGCGTCTGGACGCCAGCGAAAGCGTCACCCCGGAAACCGATGCCGAGCCATGGCTTGCCGGGCTGATCGCCGCGCTCAAGGGCTGACCGCCCGCTCGCGCAGCAGCGCCAGCCAGGCCTGCGCCGCTTTCGACAGGTAGGCGCCGCTGCGCCAGATGAACGCGATGTCCCAGCGCAGGGTGTCCGGCGCCCTCAAGGTCAGGCGCACCACGCCCGGACGCTCCAGGGCGCGGGCCACCACGCTGGGCAGCAGCACCACGCCCTGTCCGGCGGCGACCAGCGCAGCGAGAAAGTCCGCCTGACCGCTGCGTCCGCCTTCCTTCGGGGTGAAGCCCAGTTGCTGGCAGGCCTGAAGCAGGCGGTCGTTGAGCACGAAGCTGCGCTGATACAGAAGGAACGGCGTGTCCGCCAGTTCCTCCAGGCCGATGTCTCCCTTGCCGGCCAGCGGATGATCCACCGGCAGCAAGGCATCCAGCGGTTCGTCGCAGAACGGTTGGAAGTCGAACTGCGGGTCTTTCGGCAGCAGGCTGCCCCCCAGTTCCAGTTCGCCGCTGAGCACCGCCTGCTCGACATGGCGGCTGCCGCCCTCCAGCAAGTGAATGGCGATGTTCGGATAGCGCCGCCGGTACTCGGCGAACAGCCCGGCGAACAACGCGTCGCTGCCCAGCAGGGGCAGGCCCAGGCGCAGTTCGCCGCGGGCCAGTTGGCTCAGGTCGTCCAGTTCGCTGAGCAACTCGTTGCGCAGGCGCAGCATGCCTTCGGCCCGTTGCAGCACCACGCTGCCGGCGGCGGTCAGGCGCAACTGCGAGCCGAGGCGTTCGAGCAGCGGCGTGCCCAGGCTCTGTTCCAGTTGCGCAACTTGCTTGCTCACGGCGGACTGACTGATGTGCAACGTCTTGGCGGCCTGGGTGAACCCGCCCTGATGCATGACTTCGACGAAACTGCGCAGCTGTTTGAATTCCATGGCCTGATTCCGGATTGGAATGGCTGTGAGTCTAACAATTCGCTTCGGGGATGGCAGGCCGCTTCGTAAAATGGCCGCTTATGAGGAGCGAAACCATGATCAAGCGTCTTTCCCGTCTGTTGGCTGAACTGGCCGTGCTGCTGGGCCTGTATCTGCTCGGCTGCCGGTTCGCCGAGTGGCTGGCCTGGCCGATTCCCGGCGGGGTGATCGGCATGGCGCTGCTGCTGCTGGCGTTCGCGTCCGGCCGGGTCAAGCCGGCGGCGTTGCAGTTGGGCGCCGGGCTGCTGATGGCCGAGATGCTGCTGTTCTTCATTCCCGCGCTGATGAGCCTGCTGGATCACGGCGCCTTGCTGCGCGATGACGGCTGGCGGATCGCGCTGGTGATCGGCGCCAGCACATTGATGGTGATGCTGGTGACGGCGTTCACCGTGGAGCTGGCCGTGCGCCTGAGGCGTTCCCATGACGTATGAACCGATGCCGTTGTTCTGGCTGGCCTTCACGCTGCTCGCGTACCTGTTCAGCCGCTGGCTGTACCGGCGCACCGGGCGCTATGTGCTGTCGCCCCTGATCCTGGTGCCGGCGCTGCTGCTGGCCCTCGCGGTGCCGCTGCACACCGCCTATGCCGAGTATTCGAGCGACACCCGCTGGCTGATGCAGGTGCTGGGTCCTGTCACCGTCGCGTTCGCGGTGCCGATCTGGCAGCAGCGGCGCCTGCTGATGCGGCATTGGCCGGCCCTGTTGCTGGGCATGCTGGCGGGCAGCGCGGCGTCGGTCGCGACGTCGTTCGGGCTGGCCCGGGCGCTGGCGCTGGACAGCTCGGTGACGCTGTCGCTGGTGCCGCGCTCGATCACCACGCCGTTCGCCATGCCGCTGGCGCAGGACCTGGGCGGCGTGCCGGAACTGACGGCGGTGTTCGTGATGTTCACCGGCGTGTTCGGCGCCCTGCTGGGCGGCGTGCTGCTCAAGTGGCTGCCGCTGCGCAGTGCCTTGGCGCGCGGTGCGCTGTTCGGGGTCGGGGCCCATGGCGCGGGTGTCAGCCGGGCCCATGAAGTGGGCGGCGAGGAAGGCTCGGTGGCCGGGCTGGTGATGGTGCTGACCGGGCTGCTCAATCTGTTCGCCGCCCCTTTGCTGGCGTCGGTGCTTTGACATGGATCCAAGGCCCTGGCCTTTCTGACCCGCTCAGTCATCAAGCTGGCTACCAATGCAACTACACGATCTTCGGTGGCTGACTAGACTGCTGTCACGTGCAGAACAATAAGAACGCAGAGGTGCATACAGTGAGCGTAGCCCCCGTCCCGTCGTCCCAGAATGTCAAAGACCAGGTCAGTGCCGCGGAGTGGCAGACCCGCGTCGATCTCGCCGCCTGTTACCGTCTGGTCGCCCTGCATGGCTGGGATGACCTGATCTTCACCCACATCTCCGCCAAGGTGCCCGGCACCGAAGATTTCCTGATCAACCCGTTCGGTCTGATGTTCCACGAGATCACCGCGTCGAGCCTGGTGAAGGTCGACCTGGCCGGCCGCAAACTCATGGACAGCCCCTACGAGATCAATCCCGCCGGCTACACCATCCACAGCGCCGTGCACGAAGTGAGGCACGACGTGGCCTGCGTGCTGCACACCCACACCGCGTCCGGCGTGGCGGTGTCGGCGCAGCGCCAAGGGGTGCTGCCGATCAGCCAGCAGTCGCTGTTCGTGCTGTCGAGCCTGGGGTATCACGCCTACGAGGGCGTGGCGCTGAACCACGAGGAAAAGGCGCGGCTGCAGGCCGACCTGGGCGACAGCGGTTTCCTGATGCTGCACAACCACGGCCTGCTGACCTGCGGCGGCACCATCGCCGACACCTTCCTGATGATGTTCACCTTCCAGCGCGCCTGCGACATCCAGGTGATGGCCCAGGCCGGCGGCGCCGAGCTGATCCCCATCGAACCGCAGATCCTGGCCGGTGCCCGGGCGATGATCGCCGGCGTCACCAAGAGCGCCCAGGGCATGGGCGGCGCGCTGGCCTGGCCGGCGCTGCTGCGCAAACTCGATCAACAAGACGCGGGATACCGACTCTGATGCCTCTGACCGAGATTCCGCTGAGCGTCTGGCGCAAGCGCAGCCGCACGTTTGTCTTCCGTGGCCAGCCGATCCGTTACTGGACGTGCGGACAGGGCGAGCCGCTGCTGCTGATCCATGGCTTCCCGACCGCCAGCTGGGACTGGCATTACCTCTGGCAGCCGCTGGCCCAGCGCTACCGGGTGATCGCCTGCGACATGCTCGGTTTCGGCGATTCGGCCAAGCCCTTGAACCACACCTACAGCCTGCTGGAGCAGGCCGACCTGCAACAGGCGTTGCTCGCGCACCTGAAGGTCGAACAGCCGCTTCACCTGTTGGCCCACGATTACGGCGACAGCGTTGCCCAGGAACTGCTCGCCCGGCACGGCGACGGCCTGATCGAGGTGGCCAGTTGCGTGTTCCTCAACGGCGGGCTGTTCCCGGAAACCCACCGTCCGGTGCTGATGCAAAAGCTGCTGCTCAGCCCGTTGGGCTGGATGATCGGCCGTGCGTTCAGCCGCGAAGGCCTGGCGAAAAGCTTCCGGCAGATCTTCGGTCCGCAGAGCCGTCCCAGCGAAAGCGAGCTGGATGACTTCTGGAGCCTGATCGAGAGCAACCACGGGCCGCGGATCATGCACAAGCTGATCGGCTACATCCCCGAGCGGCGGGTGCAGCGCGACCGTTGGGTCGCGGCCATGCAGCGCGGCGACATCCCGCTGCGGGTGATCGACGGCGAAACCGATCCGATCTCCGGCGGGCACATGGTCGAGCGCTACCGCCAGCTCATTCCGGATGCGGACGCGGTGCTGCTGCCGGGCATCGGCCATTACCCCCAGACCGAAGCGCCGGCGCAGGTGCTCAAGCATTACCTGGAGTTCCGCGATCACCTCGTGCAGCCGCCGCTCAAGGCGGCGTGTTCCTGAAGCCTGTGCGCAGGGGGGCTGCCCCTGTGCAGGCTTTCATCATCCCCCAGCCTTATCGCCCACCATTCAGCTCCAGCCGTGTTCGTTGTGACTGCATGCCCGGTGCCTGACACTCGGGCTCTCTGTCCCTCAGGCCTGCTGGAGTCCCTGCGATGAATGAATCTGTGCGTTTCGAAGACAAAGTCGTGATCGTCACCGGAGCCGGCGGCGGCCTGGGGCGGGCCCACGCGTTGCTGTTCGCCAGGCAGGGCGCCAAAGTGCTGGTCAACGACCTCGGCGGATCGGCCCAGGGCGAGGGCGCCAACGCATCGGCCGCCGACCGGGTCGTCGCGGAAATCCGCGAGGCCGGCGGCATCGCCGAGGCCAACCACGACTCGGTCACCGACGGCGACAAACTCGTGCAGAACGCGCTGGATGCGTTCGGCCGCGTCGACGTGGTGGTCAACAACGCCGGGATCCTGCGCGACAAGACCTTCCACAAGATGGACGACGCCGATTGGGACCTGGTCTACCGCGTCCACGTCGAAGGCGCCTACAAGGTCACCCGCGCCGCCTGGCCGCACCTGCGCGAGCAGAACTACGGCCGGGTGATCTTCACCGCGTCGACCTCCGGCATCTACGGCAACTTCGGCCAGTCCAACTACGGCATGGCCAAGCTCGGCCTGTACGGCCTGACCCGCACCCTGGCCATCGAAGGCCGCAAGAACAACATCCTGGTCAACGCCATCGCCCCCACCGGCGGCACCCGCATGACCGAAGGCCTGATCCCGCCGCAGGTGTTCGAACAGCTCAAGCCGGAACTGGTCAGCCCGTTGGTGGTGTACCTGGCCAGCGAAAACTGCCAGGAGACCGCAGGCCTGTTCGAGGTCGGCGGCGGCTGGATGGGCAAGGTGCGCTGGGAGCGCAGCCTGGGCGCCGGGTTCGATCCGCGCGTCGGCTTCTCGCCGCAGGATGTGGCGGCGCACTGGCAGCAGATCTGCGACTTCGAAGGGGCGGCGCATCCGAAGGACAACATCGAGGCGCTGAAGGAGATGATGGGGAACCTGCAGAAGTATTCGCTGTGAGCCCGGCGGCCACCGGGCATGCCGGGTGGCCGGTTCCTGCGTCACGCGTAACGGTTTTCGGCCATGAAGTGCGGGGGCTTCCAGCGGGGCCCCTTTGACAGATGAGGATGCCTGCCCGTTCATGGGCGCTATGTTTCCGTTTTGAATCCGGTTTTTCCGTTGGCGGCGCGCCATTGTTTTATCGTGTTGGTTACCCCGGTGGGGCTGTCCTCTACGCCCACTCTCGGGTCGTAAAGGATTCCGGTTCCATCAGGGTGTTCTGATGTTTTCACGATACTCTCCACTATCGCGTCATGCTCCTTTTCTGAGGAGTAGTCTCCTTCGAACAAGCGCGTGATTAGGGCTTTGTATTCCTGCTCTGTGTATTCCTCGAGCTTTTCCTTGAATCTCATCATGGGGTGGTTTGTTCCTAGGTATTCACTCTTGGAGCGAATTTGCAAAGATACTCAATCTAAGTAGGCGGCCACCGATTTTCTTGGAGGCTGCATCAGGAGTATCGCTTTTCGGTCATGAACCTGGGCGCTTTCCAGTTCGGCCCTTTGATTGCGACCGGCCCCTCGCCATTGGCCAGGATGCCGTCTTCGAAAAGTTTCGCATATGTTTTAAAAAGTTCTCCATTGGCGATGACTTCAAATCTGTATCGCCCGATCAATCGATCCAGGGAAGGATAGGCGAGTCCGATTCCAAAGAACGTCAAAATATCTACGAGCGATTCATTTCTTATGGTTTGCTCAATGGGATCCATCAATCGCGTCCTCTTAAAATGTTCTGGTATATCCGCTGGGCCAATGCGGCGAGCCGCGCCTGTTCGCGGATGCGGATCTCTTCCAGCTCCCTTTCGCGGCGGGCGGCTTCCTCGATCATTTGCCGGCATTGTGCCTCGGCGGCCAGCGCCGCCAGCCGTGCCTGCTCGTTGATCCGGGTCAGCTCGGCGGCGGCCTGCTGCGCTTGCTGCTCGGCGGCGATCCGCGCCCGGTCGTTGGCCTGAACGGCAGCCAGCCAGTTCTGCACATTGGCCTGCTGTTGGTTGAGCATCTGCAGCGACTGCGCCAGCAGCCTTGCCTCGTGGGCCGCCCGGTATGACGCGGATCAGGTCTGGAAGGCGATCCCGTCGGGCCTGAGCGGGCGCTCCATGGTCACGGCCTTTGCCGTGAAGTCGTTCAGCGGCCGGGCCAGAGTGTCGCTGCCGTAGAACACGTTGCCCAGGGCGGTCTGGCGGTGGAGTTCGGCCGTCTTGCGCGCGATCAGCGTGTTGCGCACGCCCAGCTCCCGGACAATCGCCTCGACGGGCGGCAGGGGGTGGGTGGAGACTTCAAGGCGTGCGGCGGCAAGTTCCTGTTCGAGGGTGTGTGCCAGTTGGTTGGATCGGGTCTGAAACTCGCTGTCCAGTGATTGCGCGCTGCCTTTGACGATATGAACGTTGCCCGGAAACGTGTGCGGTTTCTGGAAGGCTCCGCTGTTGCTGACATCGAAGGTCGTGGCCGGCAATGGATTGTAGCCGGGGGGCGCTGTTGCCTTGGTGTGGATGGCGTCCAGTTTCACGGGTGGAGGTCTTTGCATATTCCTGTCCTTTTGAATGTGCGTTGTTTGAACGCTCGTCATTTGAGAGTTGGTTGTTTGAAAGCGTGCAGTCGCTCTGCCATTTAAAGTTACAGGGAAAGTCCCGTGCGCGGATCCGAGAGTCCTGTAAGTTGTTGCAGAAGAATGCGGCAGAAAATTCAACGAAAATAACGAAGTTGGGGTGTTCGTTATTTAAATAAAGAAGTTTCCGATGTTGATTAAGGAAACTTCTGACAGCGGCGGGATGAATGACTAACGCTGAGTCGGCGGCGCAAAAACATCGCCCAAAAAAAAGGCCGCTGCAAACGCAGCGGCCAAGGTAAGACGTTGGATCAAGGAGCTACAAATCAACGTCAGTGAACAGCGGTGCGATGGATCGGAAAGGTTCCGGTTCATCTGAATTCGGTCGCCGATGACCCGCAGGCCATGGACTTCGTGCTTCAAGGCAGTCCGCCGTGAAAGCCCGTTCAGAATAAGGTTTCGGGCCTGTGGGAAAAATACCGATTCCGGACATGCACTGTTACGGGGCATGCAACAGTCCCGCGCACCACGACGGGCATCATGCCCGGCATTGATCGTAGACCATCCAGCCCGTCCATGATCGGCGCAAAGGCCCGCCCCGCAGGGGCATTCATCCTTTCGGGCGACAGCGTGAATACCTCCTTGGTGCGCTTATCGGGCGCGGTGGCGGGGCAGTAGGGTGGAGCCTCCTGTCACTCACCGGGGAAGACGCATGACAAAAACAACAATGCGCGCCATCTTCACACCGCAGGCGTTGGCCGCCGCGGTGGCCTTGGGTTGCTGCGCCCAGGCGCAGGCGGTTTCGTTCAACATCGGGGAAATCGAGGGCACGTTCGACTCGTCCCTGTCGGTCGGCGCCAGCTGGGGCCTGCGCGATGCCGACAAGTCGCTGGTGGGGACGGTCAACGGCGGGACGGGGCAGTCCTCGACCGGGGATGACGGGCGCCTGAACTTCAAGAAGGGCGAGACCTTCTCCAAGATCTTCAAGGGCATTCACGACCTTGAGCTCAAGTACGGCGACACCGGTGTGTTCGTGCGCGGCAAGTACTGGTACGACTTCGAACTCAAGGACGAGGACCGCGAGTTCAAGCCGATCAGCGACAAGGGCCGCAAGGAGGGCGCCAAGTCCTCGGGCGCCGAGATCCTCGACGCGTTCGTCTACCACAACTATTCCATCGCCGACCTGCCGGGCACCGTGCGCGCCGGCAAGCAGGTGGTGAGCTGGGGCGAAAGCACCTTCATCGGCAACTCGATCAACAGCATCAACCCCATCGACGTGTCGGCGTTCCGCCGCCCCGGCGCGGAGATCAAGGAAGGCCTGATTCCGGTGAACATGCTGTTCGCTTCCCAGGGCCTGACCGACAAGCTCACGGTCGAAGGCTTCTATCAGCTGGAGTGGGACCAGACGGTGCTGGACAACTGCGGCACGTTCTTCGGCGTGGACGTGGCGGCGGACGGCTGCACCACCGGCTACACCGTCGGCAACCCGGCGATCGCGCCGCTGGCGCCGTTGGCGGCGGCGTTCGGGCAGCCGATCCAGGTGACCCGCGAAGGCGTGGTGATTCCCCGCGGCGGCGACCGCGACGCGCGGGACTCGGGGCAGTGGGGCACGGCGCTGCGCTGGCTCGGCGAAGACACCGAGTACGGCCTGTACTTCATGAACTACCACAGCCGCACGCCGACGGTCGGCACCACCACCGCCGGGCTCTCGACCTTGGCGGCCCTGCCGGGGATGGTCGGGATCGCCAACGGCATCGCGCCCGGCGCCGGTTCCGGCCTGGCCCAGAGCGTGATGCTCGGCCGCGGCCAGTATTACCTCGAATACCCGGAAGACATCCGCCTCTACGGCGCCAGCTTTTCCACCACGCTGCCCACCGGCACCGCCTGGACCGGCGAGATCAGCTACCGGCCCAACGCCCCGGTGCAGGTCAACACCAACGACCTGACCCTGGCGATGCTCAACCCCATCGCCGGCGGCGCGGCGTCGCCGCTGGCCACCCGTCCCGGCGCCGACAACAAAGGCTACCGGCGCAAGGAAGTGACCCAGGTGCAGAGCACCCTGACCCATTTCTTCGACCAGGTGCTGGGCGCCGAACGCCTGACCGTGGTCGGCGAGGCGGCGGTGGTGCGGGTCGGCGGCCTCGAACCGCGCAGCAAGCTGCGTTACGGCCGCGACTCGGTGTACGGCCAGTACGGTTTCGGCGGCGACACCGGCGGCTTCGTCACGTCCACTTCGTGGGGCTACCGGGCCCGGGCGATCCTCGACTACGCCAACGTGATCGGCGGCATCAACCTCAAGCCCAACCTGTCCTGGTCCCACGACGTCGCCGGGTACGGCCCCAACGGGCTGTTCAACGAAGGGGCCAAAGCGGTCAGCGTCGGGGTCGATGCCGACTACCGCAACACCTACACCGCGAGCCTGAGCTACACCGACTTTTTCGGCGGCGACTACAACGTCCTCGAAGACCGTGACTTCGTGGCCCTGAGCTTCGGCGTGAACTTCTGACCTGCCCGAATAAGGATGAATCCGATGCGCAAGATGATTCTGCAATGCGGCGCCCTGGCCTTGAGCCTCCTGGCGGCCAACGTGATCGCGGCGGTCTCGCCGGAAGAGGCGAACAAGCTCGGCACCAGCCTGACGCCGCTGGGGGCCGAGAAGGCCGGCAACGCCGACGGCTCGATCCCGGCCTGGACCGGCGGCATCCCGAAGAACGCCGGGGCGGTGGACAGCAAAGGATTTTTGGCCGACCCGTTCGCCGGCGAGAAGCCGCTGTTCACCATCACCGCCGCCAACGTCGAGCAGTACAAGGGCAAGCTCTCCGACGGCCAGGTGGCGATGTTCAAGCGCTACCCCGAGACCTACAAGATCCCGGTCTACCCGACCCACCGCACCGTCGCCGTGCCGCCGGAGATCTACGAGTCGGCCAAGCGCAGCGCGCTGAACGTGACCACCATCAACGACGGCAACGGCCTGGCCAACTTCACCGGCAACCGCTACTACGCCTTCCCGATCCCCAAGAACGGCGTCGAGGTGCTGTGGAACCACATCACCCGCTACCACGGCGGCAACCTGCGGCGGATCATCACCCAGGTGACGCCGCAGACCAACGGCAGCTACACGCCGATCCGCTTCGAGGAAGAGATCGCGGTGCCGCAGTTGATGAAGGACCTGGATCCGGAGAAGGCCGCCAACGTGCTGACCTTCTTCAAGCAGTCGGTGACCGCCCCGGCGCGGCTGGCGGGCAACGTGCTGCTGGTGCACGAGACCCTCGACCAGGTGAAGGAGCCGCGCCTGGCGTGGATCTACAACGCCGGCCAACGCCGGGTGCGCCGCGCCCCGCAGGTGGCCTACGACGGGCCGGGCACGGCGGCGGACGGCCTGCGCACCTCGGACAACTTCGACATGTTCTCCGGGGCGCCGGACCGCTACGACTGGAAGCTGATCGGCAAGAAGGAAATGTACATCCCCTACAACAGCTACAAGCTCGATTCGCCGAGCCTCAAGTACGACGACATCATCAAGGCCGGGCACATCAACCAGGACCTGACCCGCTATGAGCTGCACCGGGTCTGGGAGGTGGTCGGCACGGTCAAGCCGAGCGAGCGGCACATCTACGCCAAGCGCCACATGTACCTGGACGAGGACAGCTGGCAGGTGGCGCTGGTCGACCACTACGACGGCCGCGGCCAGCTGTGGCGGGTGGCCGAGGGGCACGCCCAGTACTACTACGATCACCAGGCCCAGGCGTACACCCTCGAAGCGCTCTACGACATCATCGCCGGCCGCTACATCGCCCTGGGCATGAAGAACGAAGAGAAGCACAGCTTCGAGTTCGGCTTCGACGCCAAGGCCGCCGACTACACGCCGTCGGCCCTGCGTTCGGAGGGCGTGCGGTAACGGTTCCGATACACAGGCGGTACAAAAGGCGACCGGGCGGTCGCCTTTTTTATGGGGGCCGATCAGCCTCTTGAATACTTATCAACAAGCGCGCGGGACAGGGCTAGGGTGACGGCACAACGATAAGAAGGCTCGCACGATGACCGTCATGACGCCGTGTCTGGATCCGCCCCGTTTTCTGCCCAGGCTGTCTCCCCATCATCAGTCGCGCAGCCGCCTGAGCGGGCCGTTGCTCGAGGCGACGGCGCGGATCCGTCTGGTCTGCGCGCCGGCCGGCAGCGGCAAGACGGCGTTGATGACTGAGTGCCTGTTGCAGGCGCCGGCGGACTGCACGGTGCATTGGCTGCCCTTGGCGGGCGCGGCGTTGTCCGTCGACGGGTTCTGTCGGCGGCTGGCGCAGGCGCTGGGCGCGCAGGCTTCGGACGAGGCCGCGCTGACGGAGACGCTGGCCCGCTGGCCGACACCGGCCTGGCTGTTCATCGATGACTATTGCCGCCAGCCGGATCCGTTGCTGGACGCCTTGCTCGACCGATTGCTGGCGGCCGGCAGTCCGGCGCTGGTCTGGTGGATCGGATCGCGCCGGCGCCCGTCGTGCAACTGGCCCCGGCTGCTGCTCGACGACGCGCTGTACGAGTGCGAGGCGCACGCGTTGGCGCTGACGCCCAAGGAGCTCGCGCCGGTGCTGCGTCACTTGCCGCCGGAGCAGGCCGAGGCTGTGGCGCAGCGCATCGTCCTGCACACGGGCGGCTGGTGCGCCGGCGTGCGCATGGCGCTGCTGCAAAAGTGCGACTGGTCGCAAAGGGAGCTGCCGCAACAGCGTGCCGACACCCTGCTGGATTATCTGCAGCGCGAATTGTTCAGCAGCCTCACGCCCGAGCTGGCCGAAGCCTGGCGGGTGCTGGCGCATTTTCCGCGCTTCAGCGCCGGGCTCTGCGATCACCTGTTCGGCGCCGGGGAGGGCACGCAGTACTTGAGCACGCTGCAGGCGCTCGGCTGCTTCATCGAGCCGTGGCAGGACTCGGCCGAGTGGCTGCAGGTCTTCCCGGCGCTGTCCCGGTTGATCATGGACGAACACTGGCCGCAGGGGCGTTCCTGGCATCGCCGGGCCTGTCAGTGGTTCACCGCCGAACAGGACTGGAAATCGGCCTTCGAACAGGCGCTGCTGGCCGAAGAGTACGAAGTGGCGGTCAGCCTGCTGCAGCATTTCACCTTCGAGCACCTGTTCGAGGAGCGGACCGTGGCGCTGTTGCTGAGCCTGCATGAGCGCCAGGGCGAGGCGCTGATGCTCGGCTCGCCGCAACTGATCGGCCTGATGACCGCCGCCTTGCTGTTTGCCGGGCGCTTCGGGCAGGCGACGGCCTGGATCGAGCACCTTGGGCGATTCCTTCCTCAGCCGTCGGCGACGCTCCAGCGACAGTTGATCGCCCGTTGGCAGGCGCAGAAAGGCTGGCTGCTGCATTTGCAGGGGCGCATGGAGGCCGCCGGTGAACATTTTCAGGAGGCGTTGGCGGCCCTGGGGGATGACGCCTGGCCGGCGCGTCTGCTGTGCCTGTCGGGGCAGACGCAACAGGCCCTGCTGTGCGCGGACATGGACCGGGCGCAGGCGATCAACCGTGAGGCCCTTCGTCTGGCGCGGGCTCAAGGGTCATTGCTGTTCGAGGGGCTGCTGGAGCTCGATCACGCCCAATGGCTGGAACAGCGCGGGGCGCCGGACCGTGCCGACGGCCTGCTGGCGGACATGCAGCAACTGCTGAGTGCGCGGGGCGAACGTCCGGCGCCGTTGCTGGGCCGCATCGCGCTGCGGCGCGGCCGGCTGGCGCTGGGCATGGGCCAGCAGTCCCGGGCGGCCGGGTTCTTCCGCAGCGGGTTGGACGACTGCCTGCGCAGTCATGACAAACGCGTGCTGTACGGCTTTCTCGGGCTGGCGCAACTGGCGGCCAACCGTGGGGACTACGCCCAAGCCTTCGTGCGCCTGCGCGATGCCGAACGGCTGATGCAGCAGCGGCAGATTCCGGACACGGTCTACCGTGGCGCGCTGCTGCAGGTCAGCAGCCATTTCTGGTTGCAGCAGGGACGGGTGGAGCTGGCATGCGAAGCGCTGAGCCGGGTGCTCAAGCACTATCGCGGCCCGCAGGCATTGCAGGCCCCGCCGGCGACGCTGGCGCTGATTGCGCGGATCGAGTATCTGCTGATGCTCGCCAGGCTCCGGCTCGGCTCGGGGCCCGCCGATGCGGTGGCGCAACTGGACCGCTGGATGGGCCAGGCACAGGCGGGGGGCATGGCGGCCCTGTGCACCGAGCTGCACCTGGCCAAGGCGGAGGCCCTGTGGCTGGGCGGCTGCCGTGCGCAGGCCCTGGAGACCCTGCGCACAGCGATGGCCGGGGTGGAGAAGCATCAGGCCCGGCAAGTGCTGGGCGAGCTGCGTCAGCGTGCCGCGTCCCTGCTGCTGGCGCACGAGGCCGGCCTTGCGGACGGGGAGTCCGGCCCGCTACCCGAAGCCGGCGCACTGAGCCAGCGCGAGCGCCAGGTGCTGGAACTGATCGCGCAAGGGCATTCCAATCAACAGATTGCCGATGCGTTGTTCATTTCATTGCACACTGTAAAAACCCACACTCGGCGCATTCACGCCAAGCTGGGCGTAGAACGCAGGACTCAAGCGGTGGCCAGGGCGAAGTCGATGGGATTGTGGCGGTGAGCAACGGCGGTCCAGGTGACCAAGGGGCCATGAATCTTTACGGGCGTTGTGCGGAGTCATATCCGGTATGACTTGTGCGCATTCTGAATTCTCTTCGCCATGTCCTGCCCGTTTTCGCTGAATTACTGTTTTTCGGGAGCCAGTCAGAAGTGGCTTCGCACATTAATTCAGGGGGCAGACATGAACATGATGAACACGGCACTCCATCCCGTCGACTTGCCCGGGCCGCAGTGGCTGAAGGCCGCCGGGGCGGCCGACCGATTGCGCTACGCAAACCTTGAGGACAGCCTGAGCGCCAGCCGGGCGGAGCTCGTCGCTCGGCTGGGAACGTTCGCCAGCCTGGAGGCCTATGCGCGGCAGGTGGTCGGCGAGGCGTTGCAAAAGAACATCGGGCATCTACCCGAACTTGATCGATGCAAAGTGCATAGCCGGTACGGGTTCAACGTGGCCGGGCGGACAATCGTTCAGGAAGACACGCTGGCGATCGCCGACATGCTGGTGCGGGGCCTGCACGATCCGATGCATGAGGCGCAGCTCTCCGTCCGCTTGCCGGGCATGGATCCGGAGGTGAACCCGGCCTGGCTGATGGAACTCCTGAGCCAGGACGCACGGGCGGAGTTCGCGGCATCCTACCGGGAAGCCCATGAGCGCAGCGACGTGTTGGCCGCCATGAAAGACGTCCTGCGCAACCGGCTCTTGCTGAGTGCGCTGGCGGCGCGGCTGCAAGACCATCTCAGCGATGCCAACCTGGCGCGGATCGAGCGTGCGCTGGCGGGGGATGCGGCGCTGACCGTCGCGTCGTTGCGCCTGCTGCCCCATACCCGTCCCCTCAAGGATCTCGTGGTGATCGGTGACCGAACCGGCGACACCGATGACTGGCTGCTGTACGCCCCCGGTTCGCCCGGGCAACAGGACTGGTACGGCTGGCGTTCGTTCCGGGCGCTGAACCTGGGCATCAGCGGCTGGCTGGCCGTCGACGAGCCGCAGCCCGGCGAGTCGCGAATGCCCCAGGCCAATGAAGCGGGGTGCAGCTACCTCAGCCAGCAATCCCACGCCATGGATCGCGCCTCCCTGGCGGGGTATCTGAAGGCCGTTCCCCTCAAGCCCGCCAACTGGACCGGCGTGACGCTGGCGCCTTCTCCCTACGGCGGCGACGGGGTGCTCGACGGGCTTGTGCACAACGAACGTGCCTGGCTGATCGCGCAGCAGGAAAGCCAGGCCCCTTATGGCTACCGCACCGCACCCCAGGCGCTTCGGCAGCGGTTCACGCGTTTGGGCAGCGAGCTGAAGGCGCTGCACGTGGTCAAGGTGCGCGGTGCCGGACTGCTCGGTTACGAACGCTTTTGCCGCGACCTGATCAAGCAGGAGGCCGAAGCGTTGCTGTTGTCGCAAGGTCAGCGGATCTCGATCGATCCCGATCTGATCTATGTGCAGATCAGCGAACAGCAGAGGATGACGCTCACCGAATTGATTGCCAGCGAAACGCATTTCTATGCCGACGGGGCGGGCCAGCCGCTGTACCCGAGGTTCACGCTGTCCGGCAGGCATGCCCCGTTCACGGGGCTTGATATCCGTCACATCGCCGGGTGGTCGAGGACGTTGCGGCCGGGCGAGAAGTACATCGACCGGCTGCGCACGGTGGACCTGGAGCCGTCGCATCCCGAGGGGGCGCTCAAGCGCGCCGTGCATGTGGGCATCCTGCTGCGGCAGATGGAATCGGCCGCGCTCAACGCCCGGTTCTCCAGCCCCATGCCGCGAACGCACATCGAGGAGATGAACAACGTCATCGAGGCGTTGCGGCAATCGCAGCCCAAGCCGTCGCAGACCGTCACCCTCAACGGTGAATTGCCGGAAAAGGTGCGGGTCAGCGCGCTGTTCCGGCTCCATCTGAAAGGACGCCTGGTGGTGGGCGTCTATGTCTTCCGGTTGGTCGTGGACGGGAAGGCCGAGCCTTACCTGTTCACCCCCGACGCACCGGACGGCCGTGAGCTGCGGCCGTTCGGCGAATTCGTTGCGTCGGTGAAGAGCGGCGGCCTGGGCGATTATTTCTGCCGTCGCGTGGCGGCCCGGCATCAGGCGCAGGTCGGCGCCTACCTCACGGACCTGGAGCAACTGGGCAACTTCACCGAAGCGCCGGCCCTTGAGCCCGACAGCCGCATGAGCGATTTGGGGCGCAGCCATGAGGAACTGATCCGCCAGGTCATTTCCGACGTCGATGACAAGACCGAAAGCCTGAGCGAGATCATCGGCAGACTGGCCTTCGACGCCGTGGTGACGGCCGTCGGGGCCGTCGGTGTCGTCAGTGCGCCCATCGGCATCGCATTGGGCGCGTTCCTGTTCACCAAGAGCCTGGTTCAAGGCGTCGAGGCTTACTCGGAGGGCAACCGGGCCAAGGCGCTGGAGCACTTGAAGACGGCTTTGATCGAACTGGCCTCGCTGGGCAAGGCCGGGGTCGGCAAGCCGGCGCTCAGCGCAATCAAGAAGGACTTCATCGATTTGATTGGGGATGTTTACGCGATCGAAAAACTGGTGGCGGAGGCCGCCGGCCTGCCGCGCCTGCACGAGCGGGTGCTGGAGGCGATCCAGGAGGTTCTGGATGACACGGAAAACACCGCCAGCCGAACCACGCTCATCTGAACGCTGTGGGCGGACGGGGCCTCTCAGGTGACCGGACCTTCGGGCTGATACCCCATCCGCCAACTCACGGCCCGGGCCGCCGCCAGCAGCCGCTGCGCCGCCGGGCCGTTTTCGTCGGCGTGGAACAGCGAGGTCGGGCCGACGATGGTCAGCACGGCGGCGATCTGCCCGACCGCGTTGAACACCGGGGCCGACAGCGCGTCCACCCCCGGCATCAGCAAGCCGTGCACGTGGTGCAGGCCCCGTGCGCGGATCTGCTGGCACAGGCTTGCGTAAGCCTTCTCATCCGCCAGCGGATGCTCATCGACGGCGGTTTCCCGCTCGCGCAGCTCGTCGGTTTCGCGGTGCGGCAGGTAAGCGCTGAAGACCAGGCCGGTGGAGGAACTGAGCAGCGGCAGCACCGAGCCCAGTTGCGTCACCACCGTCACCGCACGCACCGCCGGTTCGATGTGCACCACGGTTGCGCCCTGGTTGCCCCAGACCGCCAGGAAACAGCTTTCGTTGAGTTCGTCGCGCAGTTCCGACAGCGGCAGGGCGGCGACTTTCAGCACGTCCATACTGTTGAGGGCGGCCAGGCCCACGCGCAGCGCCTCGCGGCCCAGACCGTAGTGGTTGGTGGCGGCGTCCTGCTCGGCGAACCCGGAGGCGATCAGCGCCTGCAGATAGCGGTGCACCTTGCTCGCCGGCATCTGCACGTGCTCGGCCAGGCGCGACAGCGAGGTGGCGGGCGACAGCTCGGCCAGCGCCTTGAGGATGTCGGTGCCGACCTCGGCGGAGCGCACTTTCTGTTTGCCGTTGCTGTCGCTGGTCTTTTCCATGGTGCTGCGGTGTCCCGGATCGAATGGGCGTCTTTATAGCTTGACGCTGGATAGCGAGCAAATTACGTTATGCGTAATCGAATTACGACAATAACAACCCCGGCGTGCCAACACCTCTGATCCAGAGCGACGGGCCATGCCGACTCCCTGTTCAGGAGGCTCCATGAACCTCGATTCAGACCTGGCTTACCAGTCCGGTTTCGGCAACGAATTCAGCAGCGAAGCGTTGCCCGGCGCACTGCCCGTCGGCCAGAACTCCCCGCAGAAAGCCCCCTACGGCCTTTACGCCGAACTGTTTTCCGGCACCGCCTTCACCATGGCCCGCAGCGAAGCGCGGCGCACCTGGATGTACCGGATCAACCCGTCGGCCAATCACCCGGCGTTCGCCAAGCTGGACCGGCAACTGGCCGGCGGCCCGTTGGGTGACGTCACGCCCAACCGCCTGCGCTGGAACCCGCTGGACATCCCCACCGAACCCACCGATTTCATCGACGGTCTGGTGAGCATGGCCGCCAACGCCGGCGCCGAAAAACCGGCCGGCATCAGCATTTACGGCTATGCCGCCAACCGCTCGATGGAGCGGGTGTTCTTCAACGCCGACGGCGAGCTGCTGCTGGTGCCGCAACTGGGGCGCCTGCGCATCGCCACCGAACTGGGCGTGCTGGAGGTCGGGCCGCTGGAGATCGCCGTGCTGCCGCGGGGCCTGAAGTTCCGCGTCGAACTGCTGGACGCCCAGGCCCGCGGCTACATCGCCGAGAACCACGGCGCACCGCTGCGCCTGCCGGACCTGGGGCCGATCGGCAGCAACGGCCTGGCCAACCCGCGTGACTTCCTGACCCCGGTCGCCGCCTACGAGAACCTTCGGCAGCCGACCACCCTGGTGCAGAAGTTCCTCGGCCAGCTGTGGGGCGCCGAGCTCGGACACTCGCCGCTGGACGTGGTCGCTTGGCACGGCAACAACGTGCCGTACAAATACGACCTGCGCCGGTTCAACACCATCGGCACGGTCAGTTTCGATCACCCGGATCCGTCGATCTTCACCGTGCTGACCTCGCCGACCAGCGTGCACGGCCTGGCCAACCTCGACTTCGTGATCTTCCCGCCGCGCTGGATGGTGGCCGAGAAGACGTTCCGTCCGCCGTGGTTCCACCGCAACCTGATGAACGAATTCATGGGCCTGATCCAGGGCGAGTACGACGCCAAGGCCGAAGGCTTCGTGCCCGGCGGCGCGTCCCTGCACAGTTGCATGAGCGCCCACGGCCCGGACGGCGAGACCTGCACCAAGGCCATCAACGCTGACCTCAAGCCTGCGAAGATCGACAACACCATGGCGTTCATGTTCGAGACCAGCCAGGTGCTGCGCCCGAGCCGTTTCGCCCTCGACTGCCCGCAACTGCAATCCAATTACGACGCCTGCTGGGCCACGCTGCCCGTCACGTTCGACCCGACCCGGAGATAACCCATGACTCAGACTTCCATCGCCCGCAGTTGGGTCGCCTCGGCCAACGGCCATGCGGACTTCCCGTTGCAGAACCTGCCGCTGGGCGTGTTCAGCGCCGACGGTTCGGCCCCGCGCAGCGGCGTGGCCATCGGCGACCGCATTTTCGACCTGGAGGCGGCGCTGGACGCCGGCCTGTTCGAAGGCGCCGCCCGCGAAGCGGTCGAAGCCACCCGTGGCGGCCAGCTGAATGCGTTCTTCGCCCTCGGCCGCGAGGCACGGGTCGCCTTGCGCGCACGTCTGCTGGAACTGTTCAGCGAAGGCAGCGCCCTGCAGGCCAAGATCCAAGCCCCGGCCGCCAAGCTGCTGCCGCTGGCGGCTGATTGCCGGATGCACCTGCCGGCGCGGATCAGCGACTACACCGATTTCTACGTCGGCATCGAGCACGCGCAGAACGTCGGCAAGCTGTTCCGCCCGGACAACCCGCTGCTGCCCAACTACAAGCACGTGCCGATCGGCTACCACGGCCGGGCGTCCACCGTCCGCGCCTCCGGCACCGATGTGCGCCGTCCGAAAGGGCAAACCCTGCCGGCCGGCGCCAGCGAGCCGACCTTCGGCCCCTGCGCCCGCCTGGACTACGAACTGGAGCTGGGCATCTGGATCGGCCAGGGCAACGAGATGGGCGAGCCGATCGCCATCGGCGACGCCGCCGAGCACATCGCCGGTTTCTGCCTGCTCAACGACTGGTCGGCCCGCGACATCCAGGCCTGGGAATATCAGCCGCTGGGGCCGTTCCTGTCCAAGAGCTTCATCACCAGCGTCTCGCCGTGGGTGGTGACCGCCGAGGCGCTGGAGCCGTTCCGCACCGCGCAGCCGGCGCGCCCGCAAGGCGATCCGCAGCCGCTGCCGTACCTGCTGGACAACCGCGACCAGGCCGGCGGCGCGTTCGACATCGAACTGGAAGTGCTGCTGCTCACCGAAGCCATGCGCGAGCAGAACCTGCCGGCCCACCGCCTGACCCTGAGCAACACGAAATACATGTACTGGACCGTCGCGCAGATGGTCGCGCACCACAGCGTCAACGGCTGCCAACTGCAGGCCGGCGACCTGTTCGGTTCAGGCACCTTGTCGGGTCCGCAAAGCGGCCAGTTCGGCAGCCTGCTGGAGATCACCGAGGGCGGCAAGAAACCGGTCGAGCTGGCCACCGGCGAAGTGCGCAAGTTCCTTGAGGACGGTGACGAAATCATCCTGCGCGCCCGCTGCGCCCGTGACGGTTTCGCCTCCATCGGCTTCGGCGAGTGCCGGGGCAAAGTGCTGGCGGCACGCTGACAGGAGCGGCTCATGGATCTCTACACCTACTACCGTTCCACCTCGTCGTACCGGGTGCGCATTGCCCTGGCGCTCAAGGGGCTCGACTACCGTGCGCTGCCGGTCAACCTGATCGCGCCGCCGGGGGGCGAGCACCGGCAACCGGCGTACCTGGCGATCAATCCGCAGGGTCGGGTGCCGGCCTTGCGCACCGATGACGGCGAACTGCTGATCCAGTCGCCGGCGATCATCGAGTACCTGGAGGAACGTTATCCACAGGTGCCGCTGCTGCCGGAAAACCTCGCCGCCCGCGCCCATGTGCGCGGCGTGGCGTCGGTGATCGGCTGCGACGTGCATCCGCTGCACAACGTCAGCGTGCTCAACCGCCTGCGTCAGTCGGGCCACGACGAAACCCAGGTGACGGAGTGGATCGGCCACTGGATCGGCCAGGGGCTGGCGACGGTGGAACAACTGATCGGCGACGAAGGCTTTTGCTTCGGCGAATGGCCGTGCCTGGCCGACGTCTACTTGATCCCGCAGCTGTACGCGGCCGAGCGCTTCAATGTTTCGCTCGACGCCTACCCGCGGATCCGTCGGGTGGCGGCGTTGGCCGCCGCGCATCCGGCGTTCGTCAAGGCCCATCCGGCGAACCAGCCGGACACCCCTTGAGGCCTCGCGCCGCTCAGCTGTAGGCGCCGGTCCGCTGGCGGTCGCGTTCTCTCAGGCACCTTTCGGGTGACTGACAGATCGCGTTCGCCAGCAGGCTGGCTCCCACACGGAAACACCGGTTCTGTCGCAGCAAACAACCATAAGAACAAAACAGGTACCTTGCGATGCACAACCAGATTGCCAGCTTCCGGGCGGCGCTCGACGCCCGTCCTGTGTCCCGTTTCCAGTGGTCGCTCCTGATCCTGCTTGCCTTGCTGCTGGTCACCGACGGCTACGATGCCCAGGTGCTCGGCTATGTGGTGCCGGCGCTCGCCCAGGACTGGGGGCTTGAGAAAGCCGCGTTCGGTCCGGTGTTCAGCGCCAACCTGCTTGGCCTGACCCTGGGGTCGCTGGCCGTGACGCCCCTGGCCGACCGCTTCGGCGTGCGGCGGATCCTGCTGGCCTGCGTCCTGATCTATGCCAGCCTGACCGTGCTGATGGTGTTCGCCGATTCCCTGGACACCCTGATGGTCGCGCGCTTCATCTGCGGCATCGGCATGGGCGGGGCGATGCCCAGCGCCATGGCCCTGATGTCCGAATATTCGCCGCCGCGCCTGCGCACTTTGATGGTGACGCTGGCCGCCTGCGGTTTTTCGTTCGGCGGCGCGGCGGGCGGGTTCGTCGCTGCCGGTTTCATCGACCGCTTCGGCTGGCAGGCGGTGTTCCTGGCCGGGGGCGTGACGCCGTTGCTGCTGTTCCCGTTCCTGTGGTGGCTGTTGCCCGAGTCCCTGCCGCGGCTGCTGCGCGATGCGCCGCCCTATGCGCGCCTGCGCAAGGTCACCGCGCGGATGCTGCCGGACTGGCAGCCGCCGGTGGCGTCCGTTGAGCAGAACGAGCGCGAGCAGGGCAGCAAGCTGACGGTGGTCGAGCTGTTCCGCAACGGCTATGCACGGCCGACGCTGCTGATCTGGTCGACCTTTTTCGTCAGCCTGATCCTGCTGTATTTCATGATCAGCTGGCTGCCGTCGCTGCTGCTGGAAAGCGGCCTCGCGCTCAAGGAAGCGAACCTGGTGACCTCGATGTTCCTGTTCGCCGGCACCGTGGGGGCGATCTGCATGGCCTGGTTCGCCGACCGCCTCAAGCGCAAGGTGCGCCTGCTGTCCGGCGTGCTGGCCGGGGCGGCGCTGTGCACGGTGCTGCTCGGCCTCAACCACGACAATCCCCGCTATCTGGTGGCCTTCGTCTTTGCGGCGGGGTTCTGCATCATCGGCGGGCAACTGACGCTCAACGCCTTCGCCAGCAACTTCTACCCGGCGCACGTGCGCGCCACCGGCACCGGTTGGGCGCTGGGGGTGGGGCGCTTCGGTTCGATCCTCGGGCCGCTGTTCGGCAGCCTGCTGCTGGCGATGCACATTCCGGTGCAGCAGATTTTCTTCTTCTGCGCGGTGCCGGCGGTGATCGCCGCCTTGCTGATCATCCAGGTGCGTTCGCCCGTCGACCCCGGCCGATCCGATGTGGGAGCCGGCCTGCTGGCGAAGAACGATCACGCGGTTTGAGTGACAGTCCGCAGCGCCTGGAATCGCCAGCAGGCTGGCTCCCACAAAGGTATGGCTGGCACAAAGGCTCGGCAGGTGCAGCCGCTTTTCTGTGGGAGCCAGCCTGCTGGCGATGAACGATGATGCGGTTTGACTGACAGTTCGCGGCGTCCGGAATCGCCAGCAGGCTGGCTCCCACAGAGGTTCGTTCCTGCATGTTCAGTGGACGATCGAGTTGGGCGGCAGGTGGCCCAGGCGTTCGGTCAGGCGCAGCCGCTGGATCGGATCGTCGCTGAGCAGCAGGGCGCGCTCCAGGTCGAAGCGTTCGGCATTGGGGCAATCGAGGCGCTGGTACAGGCTGGCGCGGGCCAGGTAGTCGGCGACGTTGGCGTCGCCCAGTTCGAGCACGCGCTCGGCGTCGATCAGGGCGGCGATGAAATCGTCGTGGGTCAGGTGCAGCTGACGCAGGTTGCGCGACAGGCGCTGCAGCATCTGCTGCGGTTCGGCGGTCTGCAGATGCTCGGCGTTCAGTTTCATGTCCGGGCCGTACTGGCGGTGCAGCAGTTCGCGGCAATCGTTGGGGTAGAGCCGACGTCCGCCGCAGGGATCGAGCAAGTGGTCGGCGCCGGGCACCCGCAGCAGGAAATGCCCCGGAAAGTTGACGCCGGCCAGCGGGATGCCCAGCCTGCGGGCCAGTTCCAGGGCGATCAGCGCCAGGGCCAACGGCTGGCCGCGACGGGTCTGCAGCACTTTGTGCAGCAAAGCGGCCTGAGGGCGCAGCGGCGAGAAGTCGTCCTGGGCGAACCCCAGGTCATTCATCCGCCGCAGCAGCGGCTGCGCCAGTTCGCCGGCCGGCAGCATCGGCAGGCCGGCGCCGACGTGCTGCTGCAGTTCCATGAGGTCGCGCAGCAACGCTTCGGGATCGACGGCCTTGTCGTGTTCCGCCGCGATCCACAGCGCAGCCTCGAACAGCGCGGGCGGCGAACGGTGCAGGCAGTCGAAGAAACGTTGGCGCGGGCTCATCACAATCTCCGTTGAATGCCTCGTTGTAGCCCCCTCCTTGCCATTCGTCCAGTGCGCCGCCGCTCTGGCATCGGGTTATGCCGCGAAGCGTTGCCCGGCGCCTGCGCTTATTCCGGCGCGCTTCAGCAATTTTCAGGCGCAAGCCTATACTGGCGACTACCGCAAGTGATTCGGGAGCCCGTCGATGTTCGCTCTCATGCAAAGCACCCGCCTGGAATCGCTGCACCTCAGCGTCGACCCGGAGTCCGGGTTGAAGGCGGTCATTGCCATCCACAACAGCCGTCTGGGGCCTGCCCTGGGCGGGTGCCGCTACCTGGCCTACCCCAGCGACGAGTCCGCGGTCGAGGACGCCGTCCGCCTGGCGCGGGGCATGAGCTACAAGGCCGCCCTGGCCGGTCTGGCCCAGGGCGGCGGCGTCGCCGTCATCGTGCGGCCGGCCCATGTGGAGAACCGCGCCGCCCTGTTCGAGGCGTTCGGCCGCTGCATCGACCAGCTCGACGGCCGCTACATCACCGCCATCGACAGCGGCACGTCGGTGGCGGACATGGACTGCATCGCCCAGCAGACCCAGCATGTCACCAGCACCACCTCCGCCGGCGATCCGGCGCCCCATGCCGCAATGGGCGTGTTCACCGGCATCCGCGCCACGGCCATGGCGCGGCTGGGCAGCGACAACCTCGAGGGCCTGCGCGTGGCGATCCAGGGGCTGGGCAATGTCGGGTTCGCCCTGGCCGAGCAACTGCACGCCGCCGGTGCCGAGCTGCTGGTCAGCGACATCGACCACGGCAAGGTGCAACTGGCGATGGAGCAGCTCAACGCCCATCCGATCGCCAACGACGCGCTGCTCAGCACACCGTGCGACATCCTCGCGCCGTGCGGCCTGGGCGGTGTGCTCAACAGCCACACGGTGTCGCAGTTGCGCTGCTCGGCGGTGGCGGGCTCGGCGAACAATCAGCTGTCGCACCTGGACATGGCCGACCAGCTGGAGCGACGGGGCATCCTGTATGCGCCCGATTACGTGATCAACGCCGGCGGGCTGATCTACGTGTCGCTCAAGCACCGGGGCGAGGAGTTGGCCACCATCACCGCGCACCTGTCGAAGATCAGTTCGCGCCTGACCGAGGTGTTTGCCCATGCCCAGGCGGAAAAGCGTTCGCCGGCACGGGTGGCGGACGAACTGGCGGAACGCGTGCTCTACCGCTGAGGCTCAGGTTGCCCCGGACATGAAAAGGCCCCGGACCGTTGGGTCCGGGGCCTTGTTCGATTCGGGCAGCGGTTACTTGGCGGCCTTCGCTGCCTTGACCGGCTTGGCCGGCGCCTCCACCGGCTCGGCCGGTTCGGTCGCTTCGGCCTCCGGGGCTTTCCCGGCAGGCGTCGTCGGCGCGTTGATCAGTTCCGACAGCGCATCGGGCTGGCTCTTGAACGCCTTGGCGAACACGTCGCGGTTCTTCGCCATGTAGATCCCGACTTCTTCCACTTGCTGCTCGTTCAACGACGGAACGGCCTTCTGCAACACTTCGGACAGCAGTTCCGCCAGTTCGAGCATCTTGTCATGACGGTCAGCTTCGGCTTTATCCATGAACAAGCGCTCCAGGTCTCGGCTGCTGCGGTATACCACTTCGACGGCCATTCACCACCTCACATGCCTTCACGTTGGTTGTACTGTATCTATATACAGCGAAAGGATAGGCGAATCCCTTCGCTTTGGGTAGTGGCTTTTCAATGTAGACCGGATCCGGCGCTTTTCCCGGGCGCAAACGCAACGACCCGCCGTGGGCGGGTCGTCGGGCAGGACGGGGCCGGGTCAGAACTTGCCGCTGGCGTACCCTCCGTCGATGGGCATGATCACGCCGGTGACGTAGGACGACTGGTCGCTGAGCAGCCAGAGCACCGCGTTCGCCACTTCATCGGCGGTGCCGAAGCGCTTCATGGAGGTGACGTTGATCTTGCGTTGGGTGTTTTCCGGCGCGGCCTGCAGGCGGGCCTCGCTGTTCATGCCGCCGAGGATCGGGCCGGGGGCCACCGCGTTGACGCGGATGCACCCGCCGTCCGCCAGCCGGGCGTTTTCGATGGACGCCACCTGGGTCATGCCGTTGATCGCCTGCTTGCTGGCGACATAGGCCACCTGGCCGCCGATCGGCACCACGCCGGCGCAGGACGAGGTGTTGACGATGGAGCCCCGGCCCTGGTCGAGCATCAGCCGCAGTTCGTGGCGCAGGCTGTGGTAGGTGCCGTTGACGTTGATGCTCATCACCTTCGCCCAGTCGTCCGGGCACGACTCCGCCACGGCGCCGTAGCGGGCCGTCACGCCGGCGTTGTTGAAGGCGCAGTCGAGCCGGCCGTAGAGGGTGCGGATGCGCCCGAAGGCCTGTTCGACCTGCGCCGGGTCGGCGACGTCGCAGGGGATGAAGCGGCAGCGCTCACCCAGCCGGTCCGCCACCTGCGCGCCTTTTTCCTCGTCCCTGCCGAACACGATCACCTCGGCGCCGGCCTTGATCAGGCGTTCGCTGACCGCCTCGCCGATGCCGCTGGTCCCGCCTGTCACCAGGCACACTTTTGCTGTGAAGTCGTACATGGTCACGTCCTTATGCCAACGAAGGCCTCAAGTATTTGGGGTTCACGCAGCAATACACCCGGTCCAGGCGCGGATTGCTCTTGTCGCTGAAGCACTGGCTGTCCCAGCGGCATTTGTGGATCTCGGCCGAACGGCCCTGCAGCGTCTTGTTGATCAGGTCGTTGTCGGCGAACAGCGCGCGGGACATCCCCACCCAGTCGCACACGCCTTCGCCCAGCAGGCGTTCGGCCTTGTCCAGGCCGTCGGTGAACCCGGCGTAGCCCACCGGCACCGTCGACACGGCCCTGATCGCCTTGACCCCGGCCTGCAGGTAGTCGTCCATGGCCGAGGAGTGATGGATCAGCTGGCCGAAGGTGGCGCCGATGCACATCGAGCATTCCAGCGCCGCCACGCCGGCCTGGCAGAGGGCCTGGACGGTTTCCTTGATGTCCGGGTATTGCAGCCCCTCGTCACCCAATTGGTCGTCGATGCCCAGCCGGATGGTGACGATCAGCTTGCCCTGGGTGCGCTCGCGGATCGCGCGGACCACTTCGAGCAGCAGGCGCGCGCGGTTTTCCTGGCTGCCCCCGTAGCGGTCCGTGCGCTTGTTGGTGTGGGGCGACAGGAAGCTGCTCAGCAGGTAGCCGTTGGACGCCTGCAACTGCACCAGTTGCGCACCGTTGATCCAGGCCAGCCAGGCCGAGTGGGCGAACTGCTCGATCACCTGGGCGATGTCCGCTTCGTCCATGACCCGCACCCGATAATCCGGATCGAGCTTGGACACGCGCGGGCAAGGCACGCCGCTGGGCGTCAGCACGGGCACCCCGGTGTTCGTCGTGGTGCCCTGGCCGCCATAGTGCTGGAGCTGGACGCCCACCGGGGTGCCGACGCGTTCGGCCATCTCGAACATGGCCTTGAGCGACTCGCCCTGGTGCGGCTCGAACAGGGCCAGGCCGGTGCTTTGCAGGCGGGACTGGGGCGACACCGTGGCGTTGCACAGGAACGCCATCGAGCAGCCGCCCTCCATGATGCCTTGGTAGAACTCGACCATGGCGGGCGTCACGCAGCCGCTGCGGTCGGCCAGGTCCACGCCCATCGAGGCGAAGAACAGCCGGTTGCGCAGCGTCAGCCCGCCCTTCAGGTGCAGCGGTTCGAGCACGTTGGGATAGGCGGTCATGGCTCTGTCCTCTGCTCGGGCATCGCCGACGCCGGGTTCAGGTTCATCCACAGCGGCTGCCCGAACTCGGCGACCGGCACGGTTTCCTCATGGGAGAAGTAGGTGAACTGCTTGAGCACTTCCCGCCACTTGAACCGCAGCTGCGAATCCAGCTCCGCCAGTTGCAGCCGGAGCAGGCCGTCCGTCGAGGCCGCGTGGGGCCTGACCGTCTGCACCGGCAGGCAGACCATGCCTTCGTTTTCCAGGTACAGGTACGCATGGCCCTGCGCCGGCGCGTCGAGCGGGCTGTCGCTGCGCACTTGCAGGCCGGCCATCGACAGCAGTTCCAGGCGGCCGGTCAGGTGGCGGCCGGACTCCAGGCGCACCAGCACTTCCTGGCGGATGCCCTTGAGCGGCCGGAACCACAGGCCCGGGTCGATGTTGATGTTCCGCATGCGCTTGAACACGGGCATCTTGATGACTTCCCCGTGGAGCCGGATGTCGGCCACCAGTTCGCCGCGCTGGTAGAACCGCGCGCGCTTGTCCACCTTGCGCGCCCGGGACGGCGCGAGCCCGTCGTAGTCGCCCACCAGCACGTCGACCTGGAAGGACGACTCGGTGTAGCGGGGGAAGCTGGACATCAGGTCGACGATGGAGATCGAGACCTCGCCGCGGGCGTAGCCGCTGTGCTCGTAGAAGTGCGCGTACATGGCCTGCCGGGCGACCTCGATCAGCATCAGGCCGGGCACGTGTTCGTGGTGCTTGCGGTAGAAGAAGTAGTTGGCGGTGTCGTTGAACAGGGTGAAGCACAGCAAGCCTTGCTGCGGGCAGCCGTCCAGGCCCTTGAGGATGTCGTGCACCCGGCGCCGCTGGCCGACGTCCAGCGGCGCTTCGCAGCCCGGCAGCTGCGCCAGCTTGGCTTCGGTGCTTTCCGGTATCCAGACACCGCTCAGGATCAGGTGGTCGGTGGCCTTCTCGTAATGGATCAGCAGCTCCGGCAGTTCCGCCGAGAGGCCGGCCTGCTCCAGCTCGTCCAGGCCGATCACCGTCGGCAGCGAGCGCAGCACCAGCCGGTCGCTGTCGGCGCGGTACGCCCGGTTCACCGCCTCGCTCTGCGCCGGCCCGAGCTCCGCCCGCGCGACGATCCCGGCGTCCAGCCAGGCGGGCAGCAGGTGGCGGGCGTCGTATATCAGCACGTCGTCATCGTGGCCCTTGTGCACGATGTCCTTTGCGACTTTCCTTTCCATGTCGATCATGATCATCCCTCAGTGTTGAACGTAGGTTTTCGGCAGTTGCTTTCCATGTCGCAAGATCGATCCACACCGACAGGAACCGTTGGGCTCGTTACAGCGGCTTGCTTGTTTTTTTGAGGCGTCGGGCGTCACTGCACCGTGATGCAGCAGGCGCCGAGAGTCCGGTTGTCCAGCATCCGCGGCGGCGCCAGCCATTTGAAGTCGATGCCGCCGCGCTTGAGCAGGCGGCCGACGGCGAGCGGGGACACCGACACCAGTCGGGACACGCCGCAGGTGCGGGCGTAGTCCAGGGTGGCCATGAACAGGCCCACGGTGTTCTCGTCGGACATCATCTGTTCGTCCCGGCCGGTCTGGGTGTCCAGGTCCAGGGAGGTGAAGCGCGACAGCTCCCAGATGTCGTCCCGGCACGGTGCGGGCACGTCGTCGAGCAACGAGGTGAACACCTCGCTCAACAGGTACGGCTGGGTGGTGGGCAGCAGGCGGGCGCAGCCCTTGATGGTGCCGCCATCCTCTTCGGCGACGATGTAGTGGGTGCCGCTGTGGTCGAACTGGTCGAACTCGAAGTCGGCGGGCGTCGACAAGTCCCAGCCGAGCCTTTCCACAAACACCTGATAGCGATAGTGCGCCAGGCGTTGACGCTCGACGGGCGTCAACTGGTCGTAACGTCCAGACAAGTAATCCATCACAGTTTCCTTTTAGTGATTGGGCTGGAGTTAATTAGAGGGCACTGCGAGTTCGCGAACTACCTGTCACCCTTGACAGCTATCGCAATATTTTGAAATATGTTATGGGCGCCGGCACGAAGCCGCATGCAATAAGTATGAGAAAGGAATCTCTATGTCGCACTGGCAGGCTGAACTGTTAGAGAAGGCTATGTCCGCCACGGATGTCGAAGTATTGTTCGACAATCTAACCAGCGTAGCCCGTCAGTTGGAATTCGATTACTTGGCTTACGGTTCGAGAAGACTTTTCCCGATCACCAAGCCGCGTCTTTTTCTCGTCAACAACTATTCGCCCGCCTGGCAGGCTGCCTATTCCGACAATCGTTACCTGGAAATCGACCCCTACGTCATCCGTGCGCTCAGAAGCGTCAAACCGGTGCTGTGGGACGCCGAGCTCAAGGCCCGGGCCCCGGAATTCTGGCAGGAAGCGCACCGCCACGGGCTCTCGGAAGGGTGGGGGCAAACGCTGCTCAACAGCGAGGCCCAGGGGCTGGTGACCTTCGCGCGCGGCAACCAGCCGATCACTGCGCTGGAGCTTGAGACCAAGCAGGCCGAGCTGTCCTGGCTGGCGCAGATCACCCACCTGGGCCTCACCCGGCTGCAGCTCATGGGCGCCGAATCGGTGCAGCCGGTGCCCATCGAACTGTCCCAGCGGGAGAAGGAAATCCTGCAGTGGACCGCCGACGGCAAGTCGTCGGACGACGTGTCCATCATCCTCGGCATCTCCAAGCGAACGGTCAATTTTCACATTAACCACTGCCTCAAGAAGCTGGGGTGCCAGAACAAGATCGCGGCGGCGGTCAAGGCCTCGCTCATGGGATTGTTATGGAATTAATGTTAAGTGCCGCACAGTTTTATGGCGGCGCCGATAATGTGATCTTTCCGCTGCGTCAAATCGGTGCATGCCGAAACTAACTATTGGACGCTTGATCAGTTCTTTATTGAATAAACTTATGCCGCAAACGTATTGGCTGTCGGATGTCATGTAACCGTAAGCCGAATGAAGTTACCGCTTCACAATTAATCAGGCCCGTCGCGATGTAAATATTTGTAATGGGAATCGGCGTTGCGCCGAACGCCGGTTCAAGTTCGCTGCACATGTTTGAAGAATGCGGCGCAGTGTTTCGGCCATCCCCTTTTGCCTCTTCCGGCAACGCCTTTCGTTTCGCCCCCGCATGGTGCGACCAAACGCCACGGCGCAGGTTTCCCCGCCGCTCGCCATGATGCGTGGCCTTGTTTCTGCATGGCAGGGGACGCGTGCAGAAAAACCGTCATGTCCACCCCGCATCATCCGCTCGTACCGGGCTAAGGAAACATCACCGTGAAAATCAACTGGGCCGAGAAACTGCGGCAAAACGTGCATCAGCTGGCCGAGTCCCTGGGCAACCTCTTCGTCGAGACCTTCCACTACCTGGCGCTGTTCGCCATCGGCGCGGTGACCGCCTGGGCGGCGGTGATGGAATTTCTCACGATGGTCGAAGAGGGCCACATCAAGATCGACGACATCCTGCTGCTGTTCATCTACCTGGAACTGGGGGCGATGGTCGGGATTTACTTCAAGACCAACCACATGCCGGTGCGTTTCCTGATCTATGTGGCGATCACCGCGCTGACCCGGTTGCTGATCTCCAACGTCTCGCACCACAACCCGCCGGACATGGGCATCATCTACCTGTGCGGCGGGATTCTGCTGCTGGCGTTCTCGATCCTGGTGGTGCGCTACGCCTCCTCGCAGTTCCCGTCGGTGAAGATCGAGCACCCGCACCGCAAGACCGGCGCAGGCTCCGGCGAGCATCCGGAAGTCGAGAAGGGCGAGCTCTAAAGCCGGGTCGCCGGCCGTGCCGGACTTTGGCGCCGGTGCGGCGGCGGGGGAAGGGGATCGCCGTGGGTCATCGCTTCGAGAATGGCCATGGCGCTGTGGCCCTGCTCGATGGCGATGCCGAACTGAATGCTCTGCACCAGATGCCTGAGGCGTTTGGGGTCGTTGCGCTGGTCGGCGCTGATCATGCGCTTGGCCGCGACCCGGCCATTTTGGGAGAGGGTCAGCATGATGCTGCCGTCCAGGCCCTGAATGCTCAGGTTGATCTGATAGTCCGGCGCGAAGGCATCGGTAATGATCTGAAAGGGATTGTCCATGATGCGTCACCGCCTGATTGAACGTGCAGTTGTTGACCGGTCGTGGCCGGGTTGGTTCGCCCTGCCAGACCATCGGCATGTCGCTCGCTTGCGTTTGCAAAGTCCGTTTGCAGCGCAAGGGCGGTAGCAAGGGACATGCCGGAACGCGTGCCGAACAATGTCCACGGCCAAAAAGAAGGCGAGCCCGGGGCTCGCCTTCTTTTTGCGTGGCCCGTTTCAGGGCAGGAACGAATAGATGATCGCCGACAGTGCAATCAGGCCGATCAGCACGACGAACACGTTCGACAGCGGGCCCGAATATTGGCGCAAGGCTGGCACGCGGCGGATGGCGTACATCGGCATCAGGAACAGCAGGCAGGCGATCACCGGTCCCCCGAGGGTTTCGATCATCCCCAGGATGCTCGGGTTGAACGTCGCCACGGCCCAGCAACTGAGGATCATGAACAGCGCGGTCGCACGGTTCAGCCAACCGGCCGACACCGCCCGGCCGCGGCCGCGCAGGCTCTTGACGATCATGCCCTGGAAGCCTTCGCTGGCGCCGATGTAGTGGCCGAGGAAGGACTTGGTGATCGCCACCAGCGCAATCAGCGGCGCGGCGTACGCGATGACCGGGGTCTGGAAATGGTTGGCCAGGTACGACAGGATCGAGATGTTCTGCGCCTTGGCCGCCGCCAGGTCCGCCGGCGACAGCGCCAGCACGCAACTGAAGCAGAAGAACATCACCGTCACCACCATCATGCCGTGGGCCATGGCCAGGATGCCGTTGCTCTTGCGTTCGGCCTGGGCGCCGTAGCGCTGTTTCTGGTCGAGGGCGAAGGCGGAAATGATCGGCGAATGGTTGAACGAGAACACCATCACCGGGATCGCCAGCCACAGGGTCTTGAGGAACACCGACGCGGGCATGGCGTCCTGGGCGCTGGCGAAGAAGGCGCCGTTCCAGTTCGGGATCAGGCTCAGGCCGAGCAGCAGCAAGGCGGCGACGAACGGATAGACCAGCACGCTCATGGCCTTGACGATCACGCCCTGGCCGCAGCGCACGATGGCCATCAGGCCGAGGATCAGCCCCAGCGACAGCACGGCGCGCGGTGGCGGGGCGATGTGCAGCTGGTGTTCGAGGAAGCTGCTCAGGGTGTTGGTCAGCGCCACGCTGTACACCAGCAGGATCGGGAAGATCGCGAAGAAATACAAAAGGGTGATCAGTTTGCCGGCGCCGGTGCCGAAGTGTTCCTCCACCACTTCGGTGATGTCGCCGCAGCGTCCGGACAGCACGAAGCGGGTCAGGCCGCGATGGGCGAAGAAAGTCATCGGGAAGGCCAGCAGCGCCAGGATCAGCATCGGCCAGAAGCCGCCGACGCCGGCGTTGATCGGCAGGAACAGCGTGCCGGCGCCGATCGCCGTGCCGTACAGGCCCAGCATCCAGGTGGTGTCGGCCTTGCTCCAGCCCTTTTGGGTGGTTTCGGTGTGGCGTGTGAGGTCTGCAGCGGGGTGTTCGGCAGCGGGTGTACGTACATCGGTCATCGTTTTTGCCTCGTTATTATTCTTGCTCGGGCTCACGGTTGGCCGGCCGCGCGAGGCGGCCGGCCGGGGCGGTCAGGGGAGGCGCGTCAGCACTCCACCCAGCTCACGGCCAGGCCGCCCCGTGAAGTCTCTTTGTACTTGTCATGCATGTCGGCGCCGGTGTCGCGCATGGTGCGGATCACCCGGTCGAGGGAAATGAAGTGTTTGCCGTCGCCGCGCAGGGCCATCTGCGTGGCGTTGATCGCCTTCACGGCGGCGATGGCGTTGCGCTCGATGCACGGCACCTGCACCAGGCCGCCGACCGGGTCGCAGGTCAGGCCGAGGTTGTGCTCCAGGCCGATCTCGGCGGCGTTCTCCAGTTGCTCCGGGGTGGCGCCGAGCACTTCGGCCAGGCCCGCAGCCGCCATGGCGCAGGCCGAACCGACTTCGCCCTGGCAGCCGACTTCGGCGCCGGAGATCGAGGCGTTTTTCTTGCACAGGATGCCGACGGCGGCGGCCCCCAGGAAGAACGCGACCACGTCGTCGTCCGACGCCTGCGGGTTGAATTTCATGAAGTAGTGCAGAACCGCGGGAATGATCCCTGCCGCGCCGTTGGTGGGTGCGGTGACCATGCGCCCGCCGGCGGCGTTCTCTTCGTTGACGGCGAGGGCGAACAGGTTGACCCATTCCATCGCCGACAGCGTCGAACTGATCACGTTGGGCTTGCCGATCTCCAGCAGGCTGCGGTGCAGTTTCGCCGCACGGCGGGGCACGTTCAGGCCGCCGGGCAGTACGCCTTCGTGGCTCAGCCCTTGCTCGACGCACTCGCGCATCACCGACCAGATGTGCAGCAGGCCCTGGCGGATCTCGGCGTCGCTGCGCCAGGCCCGTTCGTTGGCCATCATCAGCTCGGACACCCGCAGGTTGTGCTGCTTGCACAGCGCCAGCAGTTCCACGGCGCTGGAGAAGTCGTAGGGCAGGGTCACCTCGCCGGCCGCTGCCGCGCCGGACTCGACCTCGGCCGCTTCGACGATGAAACCGCCGCCCACCGAGTAGTACGTTTGGCTGAACAGCTCGCCCGTCGCGGCAAAGGCTGTCAGCGACATGGCGTTGGGGTGGTAGGGCAGGCTCTCGTCCAGCAGCAGGAGATCGTGTTGCCAGTTGAAGGCAATCGACCGTTGGCCGCCGAGGGACAGTTGGCCGGTCTCGCGCAGCCGCTGGATGCGCGGTTCGATGGTGCCCGGGTCGATGCTGTCCGGCCATTCGCCCATCAGGCCCATGACGCTGGCGCGGTCGGTGGCGTGGCCGACGCCGGTGGCGGACAGCGAGCCGTACAGGCGCACTTCCACCCGCTCGACATCGTTGAGCAGGCGACGGTCGGTCAGGGCCTGGGCGAAGGTCGCGGCGGCGCGCATCGGGCCGACGGTATGGGAACTGGACGGACCGATGCCGACTTTGAACAGATCGAAAACACTGATAGCCATGCTAAACCCTTACAAGCAATGGAGTAGGAATCGCTGCCATTTTTTGTAGGACAAGCGCAATGTCGGCGATACTGCCTGCCTCGGTTCGACGTGACCAACGAAACTTCCTAAGAAAGCCTTTAGCAGGACTAAACCATGAGTCGTCAATTGCATGCCCAGACTTACGTCTGGCTGCAGGTGTTTTCCTGTGCCGCCCGGCACCTGTCGTTCACCCGCTGCGCGGAGGAGCTGCACATCACGCCGGGGGCGGTGAGCCAGCAGATCCGCCAACTGGAGGAGCGCCTGGGGCTGCGCCTGTTCCATCGCCGGGCCCGGGGCGTGGAGCTCAGTGCCGAGGGCCAGCGGCTGGCGATGACGGTCAACGAGGCCTACGGCAGCATCGACGCGGAGCTGCGGCGGCTCGATGCGGGCATGATCAGCGGGATCCTGCGGGTGCGCTCGATTCCCTCGTTCCTCAGCAAATGGCTGACGCCGCGCCTGCCGCGCCTGCAGCAGCGCTACCCGGACATCCAGCTGCGGCTGGTGGCGGAGGACAGCAGCGTGCCGCTGCACGAAGGGGACTTCGACCTGGCCATCGACCTGAACGACGGCAGCTATCCGGGGCTGTTATCCACAGCCCTGCTCGACGAGCAGATCTTTCCTGTGTGCGCGCCGGGCCTGCTGCGCGGGCGGCCGCCGCTGCACGGTCCGGCGGATCTGGTGCATTTTCCGTTGCTGCACGACATCACCGCCTGGCGCGGCAGCTACGAATACGCGGAATGGGAGTTCTACCTCGACGCCATCGGCTTCGAAGGCGCCGATGTGCGGCGTGGGCATACGTTCAACCGCAACCACCTGACCATCGAGGCGGCCATCGCCGGGATGGGGGTGGCCATCGCCCGGCGCACCCTGCTCAACGACGAACTGGAGCGGGGCACGCTGATCGTGCCGTTCGGCCAGTCGGTGCCCAACCACAAGCGCTACGTGCTGCTGTACGCGCCGGGTGCGCTGAGCCATCCGGGCGTGCGCGCGGTGCATGACTGGCTGGTGGAGGAGGCGGGGATTTTCCGGGGCCTGCACCCGTTGAACGACGGGAGTTTGTGACCGGATTTTTCGGCAAGGCAGGCCGAGGCAATTCCCGACCATACCAGTGCTTTTGCCCGTTGTCCGGCTTTTTTTGCGTACGGATATTTATCTTTTTCAGGGGGTTGAAATGTTCGGCGCACGGGCCGATTGTTGTCATCAAGGGGTCACGGAAATCCTGTTCCGGGCCTCTTGAGAGCAAGCTGAAATAAGGGATGAACTATGCAAATCCAAGTCAACAGCGACAACCATGTTCAAAGCAGCAAGCGACTGGAGGAGTGGGTACGTACAACCATTGAGAGCACGCTCGAACGTTATGAGGAAGACCTGACCCGCGTCGAAGTTCACCTGGGTGACGAGAACGGCGACAAGCCCGGTCCCCATGACATGCGCTGCCAACTGGAAGCGCGGCCAAAAGGCCATCAACCGATTTCCGTGACCCACAAAGCCGATACGCTGGAACAGGCGATCGAAGGGGCCAGCACCAAACTGGAACATGCACTGGAGCACCTGTACGGCAAGCTGCGGGCCAAACGCGCCAATGTGGTGAGGCTCGAACGCGGCACCCACGCCGACCGGCTGCTGGAGGAAGAATTCCTGGAGAACGAACAGGCAGCGATCAACGGCTGATCCGCTGATTCACCTATCCACCCAATGAAAACGGGCCTGCGATTGCAGGCCCGTTTCGTTTTGTCCGGCGGTCGATAGCGCGCCTGTGGCGAGGGAGCTTGCTCCCGCTGGGGCGCGCAGCGGCCCTGAAAGCCATTCAACGCGCAGGATCAGAACGCCACGGAAGTCTGCACATACACCGTGCGCGGCTCGCCCACGTACTTGCCCTTGTTGTTGTCGTCGAACGAGCGGGTGAAGTACTGGGTGTTGAAGAGGTTCTTCACGCCCACCGCCACGTTGAGGTCCGACAGCTGCGGGCCGAAGTCGTAGCCGGCGCGGCTGCTGAACAGCATGTAGCCGGGGATCTTGCCGGTGCTGCCGTCGGCGCTCTCCTTCGAGGTGTTGGCGTTGTCGGCGAACTGGTCGCTCTGGAAGCTGCTGTCGAGGTTGAGCTTCCACGGCCCTTCGGTGTAGCCGATGCCGAGGGTGCCCTTGTGCCGGGACGAGAACGGCACGCGGTTGCCCTTGTTCGGCCCGTCTTCGCGGATGGTCGCGTCGACGAAGGCGTAGGTGGCGTAGACGTCGAAACCGGCCAGCGCCGGGCTCAGGGCGTCGAGGGCGTAGTTGACGCTGGTCTCGATGCCCTGATGGCGGGTCTCGCCCCGGGCGATCACCGAATCGTTGGTCTGGTTGCTTTCGTACTGGTTGTCGAAGTTGATCAGGAACGCACCGATTTCCGCCCGCAGCGCGCCGTTGTCGTAGCGGGTGCCCAGTTCCCAGGTGCGGGCCTTTTCCGGTTTCACCTCGCCGCTGCTTACGCGGTTGGGCATTTGGCTGTACTGCACGCTGCCGAACGAGCCTTCGGTGTTGGCGTACAGGTTCCAGGTGTCGGTCAGGTGATACAGCACGTTCAGCGCCGGCAGCGCGGTGTTGTAGTCGCCCTTGTATTTGACGTCGGTCAGGTTGTTGGTCTGCTGCGAGTCGATCATCTCGTAGCGCACGCCCGGCGTGATGGTCCATTTGCCGATGTCGATGCGGTCGTCGACGAAGAACGCATGGGCTTCGGTGCCGCCGCGGGTGTCGCGGTCGTTGCGGCTGTCGGTGGTCGGGTACTGGTTGCTGGCGATCGGCGTGCGGTAGCGCAGCTCGTGGCCGGCCTCGTTGATGTAGCGGTAGCCGACGCCGACCTCATGGCTGGTAGGCCCCAGGTCGAAGCCCTGGGCGAAACGGGTCTCCAGCCCCCGCACCCAGTATTCGCGCGGCGACAGCGAGAGGAACGTGCCCTGATCCAGGTAGCCGCTGCGCAGGGTCTTGGTGAAGAAGGTGTTGGCGGTGAACTCGCGGCGGTCTTCCTGATAGCGGTAACCGAAGTTGAACATCGTGCGCCGGCCCCAGAATTGATCCTTCGGGCGGGTCGACTGATAAGGGTCGGCATCGTAGTCGGCGACGTTGAGGCCGCCGGGCATGTCGGCCTTGCCCTCGTAGTACTGGGCCATGGCGTTGAAGCTGTTGGCCTCGTCGAGCTGGTACTTGCCCTTGAGGATCAGGTCGTCGATCTCGGTGTCGCTGTGTTCGCGCCAGTCGCCGCCGCGGGTGCCGGAGTACAGCAGCGCGCCGCCGAGGCCGTTTTCATTCGTGCCGCCGGCCAGGAGGTTGGCGCTGGTCTTGAAGCCGTCATGGCTGGACGACGGGCTGGTCTCGGTCTGGAAACCGCCCTTGACCGTCGGCGCGTCCGGAATCGCCCGGGTGACGAAGTTGACCACGCCGCCGACGTTCTGCGGGCCGTAGCGCACCGCGCCGCCGCCGCGCACCACGTCCACGGCGTCCATGTTGCCCATGCTCACCGGGGCGAACGACAGCTGCGGCTGGCCGTAAGGGGCGAAGGGCACCGGGATCCCGTCCATCAGCACCGTCGAGCGCGCCGCCAGGCGCGGGTTGAGGCCGCGGATGCCGAAGTTCAGCGCCATGTCGTGGCTGCCGGTGCCGTTGTTCTCCGGCGCGTTGACGCCGGGGATGCGGTTGAGCACGTCGCGGGCCTGGGTCGCGCCCTGGCGTTCGAACGCTTCGCGGCGGATCACGTCGCGGGCGCCGGGGTGCTCGAACACGTTGACCTGCGCCGCGTCGCCCAGCCAGTCGCCGACCACCTTGGAGGTGTCCAGCTCCAGCGCCGCATCGCTCGACGGTTGCAGGCTGAAGGCGTTGCCGCCTTCGGCGCGGGCTTGCAGGCCGGTGCCTTCGAGCAGGGCGTTCAGGCCTTGTTCGGGCGTGTAGCTGCCTTCCAGGCCACGGCTTTGCACGCCGCTGGTGACTTGCGAACCGAACGAAATCAGCACTCCGGCCTCACGGCCGAACTGGTTGAGGGCGTTCTCCAGCGACGACGGCGCGATGTGGTAGGCCTTGGCGTCGGCGGCCTGCGCGAGGGGCAGGCCGCCCAGGCTCAGGCTGGCGCCCAGTACGAGGTTGCGCAGGGTGCGGGCCAAAGGCGTGAGGCGGGTGGGGTGCATGGATGACGGTCCTGAGAAGGGTGAATCGAGGGGGCTTTCCTTCTCTGTCACGCCAGATCCGAAAAACGGCTCATGTCTTTTCGAAATTTTTTCTGCCTGTGCGGCGAGGGCGTTCAGGCCTTGGCTTCGACGCTGACCCAATAGCGGGTGAAGCGCCTCACTTTCACCGGCAGGCTGATCTGCAGCAGGTCGAGGATCCGTTCGCTGTCGTCCAGCGGATAGGTGCCGGAGATCAGCAGGTCGGCGACCTTGCTGTCGCAATGCAACTGGCCGCGCCGGTAGCGGCCCAGTTCATCGAGGAAATCGCCCAGGCGCATGTGCGCCGCCACCAGCATGCCGTCGGCCCAGGCGCCGCTGTTGGCGTCCAGCGGTTGCGCTGCGCCGACCGAGGCGTCGCCGAAGCTCAGCTGTCGGGCGACCGGCAGCGGCACCGGCGCACGACCGGCGGCGGTCAGTTCGACCTGGCCTTCGAACAACGCCACCTGCGTGCGGTCGGCGAACTGGCGCACGTTGAGCCGCGCGTCCCTGGCCGTCAGCAGGCCGTGGGCGGTCTGCACTTCAATGGCGCGGGCGGCGGTCAGCAGCATTTCGCCTTCCAGCAGGCGGATGCGTGGTTGCGGGCCGTTGGCCCGGACATCGACGGCGCTGGCGGTGTTGAGCTGCAACTGGCCGCCGGACGGCAGGGCGATCCGGCGTCGTGCGCCGACCGGGGTGCGGTAGTCGGCCAGCAGCGACGGCAGGGGATTGTGCTCGCGCATGCCCCAGGTGAGGGCGGAGCCGGCCCCCAGCAACAGCAGCAACTTGAGCGCCTGACGTCGCCCGGCGGAGCGCGGTGCGTTCAAGGCAGCGTGGGCCAGCGGCGAGGACAGCCCGCGCAGGCGGGCATTGACCCGCTGGATGTGCTCCCAGGCGCGGCGGTGTTCGCTGTGGGCCTCGAACCATTGCTGCCAGGCCTGTTGCCGGCGCGGATCGAGCGGGCCTTGCTGCATTTCCAGCAGCCAGTGGACGGCCTGTTCGGCGACCTGCGAAGAGAAATCCGTCGGCGGGTTCATAGGGCGAAATAGCAGCGCAGGGCCGCCTTGTTCAGGTGACGCTTGACCGTCGCCACGGAAATCCCGAGTTCGGCGGCGATCTGCGGGTAGGTCAGGCCATCGACCTGGGCCAGCAGAAAGGCACGTTTGACCGCACGCGGCAGGCCGTCGAGCAACCGGTCCAGTTCTTCCAGGGTCTGCAGGATGACGGCTTTCTCTTCTTCCGAAGGCGCGAGAACCTCAGGCATCTGCGCGAGGGTTTCGCGGTAGGCGCGCTCGATGTCCTGGCGGCGGTAGTGATTGAACAGCACGCGTTTGGCCAGCGTGGTGAGAAAGGCCCGTGGCTCGACGATCACCGGCTGCTCGCGGGCGGTCAGCACCCGGATGAAGGTGTCCTGGGCCAGGTCGGCGGCACTGTCCGGGCAGCCGAGCCGGCGCCGCAGCCAGCCGGTGAGCCAGCCGTGGTGGGCCTGGTAGAGCGATTCGACGGGATGGGCGGACGACAACGGCATCACTCCGGACGCACTGTGCGCGTATCAGGAAACAAGAATGGTTCGCATTGTATGAGGGGTTGACTGCATACGGCAATCAACCTCTTTTGCACATGAGAATATTTATCATTAATATTGTTCGCCAGTTGATCCGGCATTTCGGCCGGACGTTTTTCGTTTCAGGGTCGAAACATGAAAAGCAAACTCGCCGCACTTCCCATGTCCTATCGCTTGGCCGTCACCTCAAGGGTGCTGGCGGCGGTGTTTGGCGGCTATCTGGTCGCGGCGCTGGCCAGCGTCACGCTGACGTTGTGGCTGCCGCTGAACCGTGGCGAAGCCGTGGTGACCGGCATGACCGTTTCCTTCCTCGTGTACCTGGTGGCCGTGCTCTGGTGCTTCGCCTGCCGCACCGCGTGGTCGGCGTGGGTGGGGCTGCTGGCGCCGAGTGTGATTCTGGCGACGGTCTCCGGTGTCGCCCGTGGACTGGGCTACGTATGAAGGAAGGTTTCCGGCAGTCGATGGCCTGGCTTCACACCTGGAGCGGACTGCTGTTCGGCTGGCTGCTGTTCGCGATTTTCCTGACCGGCACCCTGGCCTACTTCAAGGACGAGACCAGCCGCTGGATGCAGCCGGAGATCCCGGTGCGCGCGCTGGACACCCCCGCGAGCCTGGCCTTGGCCCAGGACTATCTGCAACACCATGCCGCCGACGCTTCGCGCTGGGTGATCGATCTGCCCGACGCCCGGGATCCCGGCCTGAATGTGCGCTGGCAACAGGCGCCGGCCGCTCCCGGCGAGCGCGGCCGTTTCAACCGGGCGACCCTGGACGCGCAGACCGGTGCCGCCGTACAGCCCCGGGAGAGCGCGGGCGGCGAGTTCTTCTACCGCTTCCACTTTCAGCTGCAGATGCCGTACCCCTGGGGCCGCTGGCTGGCGACCGCCGCCGCCATGGTGATGTTCATCGCCTTGATCAGCGGAATCGTCACCCACAAGAAAATCTTCAAGGACTTCTTCACCTTCCGCCCGCGCAAGGGCCAGCGCTCGTGGCTCGACGGCCACAACGCGGTGGGCGTGCTGGTGCTGCCGTTCCATCTGATGATCACCTACAGCAGCCTGGTGATCTTCATGTCGATGGTGATGCCGGCCAGCATTCTGGTGACGTACGGCAGCAACCTCAGCGCCTTCTACGAGGAGGTCATGCCGGAAACGCCGCTCCCCGCGCGTTCCGGCCAGCCGGCGGCTCTGCCGGCGCTGGCGCCGCTGCTGCAGCGCGCCGCCGAGCATTGGCCGGGCGGCCACGTGGCGCGGGTGACGGTCAGCCATCCCGGCGATGCCAACGCGGCGGCGGTGCTGTCGCGGGCCACCGCCGATCAGGTGGTGTACGACTACGGCAATGACCTGACCTTCAACGCCGTGACCGGGCAACGGCTCGGCAAGACCCCGGACACGCCGCTGCCGATGGCGGTCGCCGGCGGCTTCTACGGTCTGCACATGGGCCAGTTCGCTACGCCGTTGCTGCGCTGGCTGTATTTCGTCTGCGGGTTGGCGGGCACGGCGATGATCGGCACCGGACTGGTGATCTGGCTCGGCAAGCGCCAGCTCCAGCACGCCAAACGCGGTGCGGTGCCGTTCGAGCTGCGGCTGGTGCGGGTGCTGAACATCGCCAGCATGGCCGGCCTGGTGACGGCGGTGGCGGTGTTCTTCTGGGCCAACCGGGCGCTGCCGCTGGACCTGTCCGCAAGGGCGGGCTGGGAAGTGAACGCCTTCTTCATCGCCTGGGGGCTGAGCGTGGTGCATGCTGCGCTGCGCTCCGGGCGCAAGGCCTGGGTCGAGCAACTGAGCCTGGCCGCCGTGCTGTTTGCGACGCTGCCGCTGCTCGATTGGGCCACGGCAGGCCGTTATCTGGGCGCTGCGCTGGAACAGGGCGACTGGACGCTGGCCGGGTTCGACCTGACGTGCCTGGCCGCCGGTCTCTTCCTGGGCTGGGCGGCGCGGAAGATGCAGCGTACCGGGCTCGCCGCCAGTGCCGTCAGGCCCCGTCGCGAAGCGGCCCGTCCGCCTGCGCTCGAACAGGGGACGAACTGAATGCTGGCGACCTTCCTGCTGTGCTACGGCGGCTTCACGGCCCTGTGCCTGTCGATGGCGCGTCACCATGACGATCTGCTCGGCGGCAAGCCCTCCTCGCGTCGCCGCCAGGGCCTGAAACTGGCCGGGTGGGGGCTGCTGGGCCTGTCGCTGTGGTCGGCGGTGGCCGGCAAGGGCTGGGGTTTCGGCCTGGTGGACTGGTTCGCCGTGCTGATGGCCAGTGCGCTGGCGCTGGTGTTTCTGTTGCCGTACCGCCCGCGCCTGGCATTGGCGCTGTCCGGGCTGGGCCTGTTCGCCAGTCCGTTCGCCGCCTGGGCCTTGAACTGACATGCTGATCGGCCTTCCGCCGGACGCCCGCGACGACGAACCGCGCGGGGCACGGGCGCATTTTCTCCAGGTGTTCCTGTCCCAGCGGTCGCAGATGGAGGCCCTGGTGAACCGGCGCGTCGGCTGCCGGGCGACGGCGGCGGATCTGGTGCAGGATCTGTTCCTGCGGTTCTGGCGCCGGCCGCTGGTGCAGGTCGAAGAGCTGAGCACCTACCTGTTGCGGTGCGCCGGCAACATCGCCATCGACCATCTGCGCAGCGAAGGCGCGCGGCTGCGGCACAGCGAAGGCTGGCAACCGGACGAGGCGGCCGGCAGCGGCAGCGAGCCCCAGGCGGCGCTGGAGGCGGGCAACGATCTGCGCCATGTCGAGGCGGCCTTGCGCGCCTTGCCCGAGCGCACCCGGCAGATCTTCTTGCTCAACCGCATCCATGGGCGCAAGTACGCCGAGATCGCCAAAGCCATGGGCCTGTCCCAAAGCGCCGTGGAAAAACATATGATGCGCGCCCTCGAGGCCTGCAAGGCCAGCCTGCGCGAACCCGCGCCACGCACGCCAGGGAAAGCACCGTGAACACCACCGACCGCGTCGCGCCGACGCCCGCCCAGGAACAGGAGGCCCTCGCCTGGCTGAGCCTGCTGCACGACCGCCCCAGCACCGGCGACCAACTCACGTTCAGCCGGTGGCTGCATGCCGACCCCGCACACGCCGAGGCCTATGCCCAGGCGCAGGTGGTCTGGGAAATGAGCGAAGGGCCGGCGCGTACGCTGGCCGACGAAGAGGCGCTGGCGTTGCAGGGCTATCTCGACGCCATGGACCGCCCGCGCCGCGCACCGTTGCGGCGATGGGCCGGGGCGCTGGCGATGGCCGCGTGCCTGGTGCTGATGATCGGCCTGGGCGGCGGCTGGCAGCCGCAGCGCTGGGTCGATGACCTGGGCGCGGACTATGTCTCGGCCCCCGGTGAGATCCGCACGGTGACGCTGGCCGACCGATCGCAAGTGACCCTGGACGCCGACAGCGCCATCGCCGTGGACTTCAGCGGTGGCGAGCGGCATGTGCGAGTGCGTCGGGGCGCCGGGTTCTTCAGCGTGACCCACACCGGCGAGCCGTTCGTGGTCGATGCCGAACAGGGGCAGGCGCGGGTGCTCGGCACCCAGTTCGAAGTGCGCCTGCAACCGCACGGTGCGCAGGTCACGGTGCTGTCCGGGCGGGTCGGCGTGACGGCGGGCCGGGAGGCACCGCAGCAGATTCTCACCGCCGGCCAGCAAACGGCCTACGCCAACGGCACCGCCCAGCCCCTGCGGGCGGTGGACAGCGAAGCGCAGTTGGCCTGGCGCCAGGGCTGGCTCAACTACTACAAGGCGAGCCTGGCTGATGTGGTGCAGGATCTGCGGCGCTACTACCCCGGTCGGATCCTGTTGCTCGATGACGGGCTGGCCGCGCGCAAGGTCAGCGGCAGTTTCCCGAGCAGGGATCCGCAGGCGGTGCTCGATTCCCTGCAAGGGGTGTTGGGGTTCGAGCAGCATCGGATCCTTGGGCAACTGATCATCCTGCGCTGAGGCTGCCGGCCTCATCGCTTGCAGGCAAGCTCCTACAGGGTTCTACGGTGCACGGGGATCCTGCGGACACCCGGGATCCCTTGTGGGAGCCAGCCTGCTGGCGATGGCGTCCGTGCGGCCAACGCATCCCCCGAAAATATTTTCAGAAAACCGGTGAGGTAGATCCGAACGCCAACCGTGTAGTGACAGAAACTGCGAGTCATTCGCATCCGTAGCGGTTCTACACAGGTCATGAGCAATGAAGTCCAGGGCAAAGTCGGGTTCGGTCAAACAGTGGTTCAGCGCGTCTGCATTGAGTTTTTCGGCATTGGCCTTGCTGCCTTCGGGCGTGGCGCTGGCCGCCGACGCCGTCGGCAGCCAGTTGCTGCCGTCGTTCAGTTTCAACCTGGCGGCCAAGCCGCTGCCCCAGGCCTTGAGCGACTTCAGCCGCCTGACCGGGCAGAGCGTGGTCTACACCGATGAGGCGCCCTACGGCCTCACCGCGCCGGCGGTCAACGGCCGGATGAGCGCCGAACAGGCCCTGCAACGCCTGCTCAGCGGCTCCGGCATGACCTTCCGCCGCACCGACAGCCACACCCTGGCGCTGGAGCCGGCACCCACCGAAGGCGCGCTGAACCTCGGCGCCACCACCATCACCTCGGTGGCGGACGCGCCCATGAGCTACCAGCCGCCGGCCACCAGTTCGGTGATGCGCTCGTCCGCTTCGCTGCAGGAGATTCCCCAGACCGTCAACGTGATCCCGGCCCAGGTCATCCGCGATCAGGCGCCGCGCAACCTCGACGACGCGCTGGCCAACGTCAGCGGCATCACCCAGGGCAACACCCTGGGCAGCACCCAGGATTCGGTGATGACCCGCGGCTTCGGCGACAACCGCAACGGCTCGATCATGCGCGACGGCATGCCGCTGGTGCAGGGCCGTGGCATGAACGCCACGGTGGACCGGGTCGAAGTGCTCAAGGGGCCGGCCTCTTTGCTGTACGGGATTCAGGATCCGGGCGGGGTGGTCAACCTGGTCAGCAAGAAGCCGGAGCTCACGCCGTACAACGCCCTGACGCTGCGCGGCTCCACCTACGGCGACGGCAAGAACGGCAGCGGCGGCGGCTTCGACAGCACCGGCGCGCTGGGCGAGTCGGGCCTGGCCTACCGCATGGTGCTGGACCATGAGGACGAAGACTACTGGCGCAACTTCGGCACCCATCGCGAAACCCTGGTCGCGCCGTCGCTGGCCTGGTTCGGCGAGCGCACCAAACTGCTGTTCGCCTACGAGCACCGGGAATTCCTCACCCCGTTCGACCGCGGCACGCTGATCGACCCGCGCACCAACCACCCGCTGGACATCTCGCGCAACGAGCGGCTGGACGAGCCGTTCAACAACATGGAAGGCCGCTCCGACCTCTACCATTTCGAGGCCGACCACGAACTCAACGACGACTGGAAAGCCCACTTCGGCTACAGCTGGAACCGCGAGACCTACGACGCCAGCCAAGTGCGGGTGACCGCCATCGACACCAAGAAGGGCACGCTGACCCGCAGCATGGACGGCACCCAGAACGCGATCAGCACCGACCGCTTCGCCACCGCCAGCCTCGAAGGCAAGGTCAACGTGCTGGGCATGCAGCACGACCTGGTGTTCGGCGTCGACGACGAGTACCGCAAGATCTACCGCGAAGACCTGATCCGCCAGAAAAGCCTGAGCACCTTCAGCTACGTCAACCCGGTGTACGGCCGCGAGGTCGCGGGCACCACCGTCAGCCCGGCGGACTCGGCCCAGACCGACCTGCTGCGCAGCGATTCGGTGTTCGTGCAGGACTCGATCCACCTCGACGACCAGTGGATCCTGGTGGCCGGCGGGCGCTTCCAGACCTACGACCAGTACGCCGGCAAAGGCGTGCCGTTCAAGGCCAACACCGACAGCAACGGCCAGAAATGGGTGCCGCGCGCCGGGCTGGTCTACCGCTACACCGACGCGCTGTCGTTCTACGGCAGCTACACCGAATCGTTCAAGCCCAACTCGACCATCGCCCCGCTGAGCGGCAGCAGCACCGTGCTCGACGGCAGCATCGCGCCGGAAGAGGCCAAGTCCTGGGAGCTGGGGGCGCGCCTCGACATGCCGGGCCGCATCACCGGCAACGTCGCGCTGTTCGACATCAAGAAACGCAACGTGCTGGTGGCCAACGCCGAAGGCCCGACCACGATCTACAGCGCCGCCGGCGAAGTGCGCTCAAGGGGGCTTGAAGTGGATCTGACCGGCCAGTTGAACGACCGCTGGAGCCTGATCGGCAGCTATGCCTACACCGACGCCGAGGTCACCAAGGACCCGGACTACCAAGGCAACCGCCTGCAGAACGTGGCGAAGAACACGGGGTCGCTGTCGGCGGTGTACGACTTCGGCAGCGTGATCGGCGGCGATCAGCTGCGGGTCGGCGCCGGTGCGCGGTACGTCGGGGAGCGGGCGGGCAACGCGGTGAACGACTTCGAACTGCCGAGCTACACCGTGGCGGATGCCTTCGCCACCTACGACACGAAACTGGACGGGCAGAAGGTCAAGTTCCAGCTTAACGTGAAGAACCTGTTCGACCGCACCTACTACACCTCGGCGGCGAGCCGGTTCTTTGTGTCGATGGGGGATTCGCGGCAGATCTCGCTGTCGAGCACCCTGGAGTTCTGACCCGCGGCCGCGTCATCGTTCATCGCGGACAGGCTCGCTCCCGCAGGGATCGGCTGGGCAGGGATGCCTTCACAGGGGACTGGCTGGACGCACGTGTTTGCGACCGCCGCGGACCAATGTGGGAGCGAGCCTGCTCGCGATGAGGCCCGCTCAAGCAACAGCGATCCACCGCCTAACGCAGGAACGCCTGACGATACTCACCGGGCGTTGCGCCGATCACCTGGCGGAACCGGTTGGTGAAGTGGCTGGCGCTGGCGAAGCCGCACGCCAGCGCGATCTCGCCCAGCGGCAACCCCGTCCCCCGCAGCAGCTCCCGCGCCCGGCCCAGGCGCCGCGCCAGCACGTACTGGTGCGGCGGCAGGCCGAAGCTTGTCCGGAACATCCGCGCAAAGTGGTATTCGGACAAGGCGCACAGCCCCGCCAGTTGCCCGAGGCTGATGGGATCGCCCAGGTGGCTGTCGATGAAGCCCACCAGCAGCCGCCGCTGATGCGGCGCCAGCCCGCCCTTGAGGCGCAGCCCCGAACGCGCGCCGACCTGGCTGAGCAAGGTGTGGCTGATCAGTTCGTGGGCCAGGCTGCTGGTCAGCAGGCGCTCGCCGGGCTCGTCCCAGTCGAGGGTGAGCAATTGCCGAAAGCGCAAGGCTTGCTGCGGATCGTCCAGGAAGGTCTGCTCGCGCAACTGCATCTCCCGTGGCTCGCGGTCGAGCAGGGTGACGCAACCGAGCGCGAACTGCTCGGCGCTGAAATACAGGTGGGCCAGGCGGATGTCGCCGTTGATCACCCAGCCGGACTCGTGGTCGGCCGGCAGGATGCACAGCTTGTCCGGTGCGCCCTTGTTGCCGGGCTGGCCGCGGCGGAAGGTGCCGGTGCCGCCGGCGATGTAGCAGGACAGGGTGTGGTGGCTGGGCGCCTCGTACTCCTGGGCGTCGTGGTGATTGCTCCACAGCGCGGCGGACAAGCCGTCCCCGAGCTCGGCGCTGTGCTCCAGGCGAGCGTTCGGCGAGCGGCTGAGGGCTTTGAAGACTTGCAGGGTATCGAGTGCGGCCATGTTCGGTTCTCTCCAACGCCTTGCATCCTACTCCGTGGCGCCGGCGCTGCCAGCCCGTCGCCGGACAAAAGCGCAAGTTTATGCAAGCGGCCCCGCAACGGATGCCGCACGCTGAGCTCCTGCGTTGCGCAGACCCTGTGGGGCTGCGATCCGTCGGGGGCGGCTTCGCGCCCCAGCGCGAGCAAGCTCGCTCGCCACATCAGGAGAGTCCGCCATGAACCTTTCGCTGTACCTGCTGACCGTGCTGATCTGGGGCACCACCTGGATCGCCTTGAAATGGCAATTGGGCGTGGTGGAGATCCCGGTGTCGATCGTCTATCGCTTCGGCCTGGCGGCGCTGGTGCTGTTCGCCCTGTTGCTGCTCAGCCGCCGTCTTCAACCGATGAACCGGCGCGGGCATTTGATCTGTGTGGCGCAGGGGCTGTGCCTGTTCTGCGTCAATTTCATGTGCTTTCTGACGGCCAGCCAATGGATCCCCAGCGGCCTGGTCGCCGTGGTCTTCTCCACCGCGACCTTGTGGAACGCGCTCAACGCCCGGGTGTTCTTCGGCCAGCGGATCGCCCGCAACGTGCTGACGGGCGGCGGGCTCGGCCTGCTCGGGCTGGGGCTGCTGTTCTGGCCGGAGCTGGCCGGCCACCACGCCAGCCCGCAGACCTTGCTCGGCCTGGGGCTGGCCCTGTGCGGCACCTTGTGCTTCTCGGCGGGCAACATGCTGTCGAGCCTGCAGCAGAAGGCCGGCCTCAAGCCGCTGACCACCAACGCCTGGGGCATGGCCTATGGCGCGGCGATGCTGTCGCTGTGGTGCCTGGTCAAGGGCATCCCGTTCGGCATGGAATGGACGCCGCGCTACATCGGCGCGCTGCTGTACCTGGTGATCCCGGGCTCGGTGATCGGCTTCACCGCCTACCTGACGCTGGTCGGGCGCATGGGCCCGGAACGCGCCGCCTATTGCACGGTGCTGTTCCCGGTGGTGGCGCTGAACGTCTCGGCGTTTGCCGAGGGCTATCAGTGGACGGCACCGGCGCTGGCCGGCCTGGTGCTGGTGATGCTGGGCAACGTGCTGGTGTTCCGCAAACCCAAGCCTGCGACCGTCGCGTTCGCCAAGCCTGCGCATTGAAACAACCGCCTCAGTTGTCGACTTTCAATACCAGATAGATCAACGCCGGTATCAGGAAGTCGACAATGCTCTGCGCCCACTTCATGGCGTTCCAGTCTTCGGACTGATCCATGTCGAACCATTCGTTGCCTATGACCTGAAGGCAGAAGTAATAAACGAACAGTCCCACCAGGAAACCAAGTACGGCATATTTCTTGGCTTCGTGAAATTGCTCAGGCGATGCGTCCAGTTGTTTGTAAAGTTGATAGCAGCCGAGCAGGCAAGATGAAGTGAAGATGGTTTCCAGGGTCATGATCATCCAGTAGATCCGGTGGTGCATCATCTCCGAGGTGATGGCCCGGTACTGCAGATGGCTGTTGGTGGTGTCCATGCTGAGGATGTGGCCAAGGTATATGTAGTTCGACTGATAGTCGGTCAAGTTGCTGAAGACAATCAGCACGCCAAATACTCCGACCATTAAGACAATGGCGATCTTGCTTCTTCTGATGATTTGAGCGGTTGTGAGCGTTCCCACTTTTTATTCTCCGTATATGGCGCCATTCCATTGAATGGGGCGATAGGCGGAAGTCTATAGAGGCAGGAAAGATAACGGGGAAAGAGTGGTTTTCAAGTTGTGTGATTAATTGCTCGGCTCAATTAACGATACAGACTTCGATTGAACCGGCGGCACCAGGGCCTGGCGGTTTTGCGCAAGCCCTGGCGGTGGGGATCAGCCTCTCCAGACCTGCGGATTCACCAGATCCTGCGGTCGTTCGCCCAGCAGCGCGCTGCGCAGGTTGGCCAGCGCCCGGTTGGCCATCGCTTCGCGGGTTTCGTGGGTGGCCGAGCCGATGTGCGGCAGTGTCACGGCGTTTTTCAGCTGGAACAGCGGGGATTCGGCCAGCGGTTCCTTTTCGTAGACGTCCAGGCCGGCACCGCGGATGCGGTTGTTCTGCAGCGCTTGGATCAGCGCCGGCTCGTCCACCACCGGACCTCGGGAAATGTTGACCAGAATCGCGCCCGGCTTCATCAGCGCCAGTTCGCGGTGGCTGATCAAGTGGCGGGTCTGGTCGCTGAGCGGCACCACCAGGCACACGAAGTCCGCTTCGGCGAGCAGTTGATCCAGGCTGCGGAACTGCGCGCCCAGCTCTTGCTCAAGCGCGGTCTTGCGGCTGTTGCCGCTGTAGAGGATCGGCATGTTGAAACCCAGCCGTCCGCGCCGGGCCACGGCGGCGCCGATGTTGCCCATGCCGACGATGCCCAGGGTCTTGCCGTGCACGTCGCAGCCGAACAGCGGGGCGCCGACGCTGGCCTGCCACTGGCCGGCCTTGGTCCAGGCGTCCAGTTCGGCGACGCGGCGGGCGCTGGCCATGATCAGGGCGAAGGCCAGGTCGGCGGTGCTTTCGGTGAGCACGTCCGGGGTGTTGGTGAGCATGATCCCGCGTTCGTTGAAGTAGGCCAGGTCGTAGTTGTCGTAGCCGACCGACACGCTGGAGACCACTTCCAGCTTCGCCGCGTGTTCCAGCTGGGCCTTGCCGAGCTTGCGGCCGACGCCGATCAGGCCGTGGGCGTGGGGCAGGGCTTCGTTGAACTGGGCGCCGATGTCGCCGTTCTTCGGGTTGGGCACGATGACGTCGAAGTCCTGTTGCAGGCGTTCGATCATGGGCGGGGTGATGCGGCTGAAGGCCAGGACGGTTTTTTTCATTGCTTTGGGCTCGGCGGGGCGGGATTGCTGAGCACGCTAACATTTCTGTTTTGGGTTGTCTTGGAGGGCTCTGGGGGTTGGGGTTTTGGGTTTGGGTGAATATCCGTTTCTGCGGGTGTTGCCGCTGGCGGTTCCGCCCTTACGGCGGGTCACTTTTGGCAAACGCCCGGAATGCCGGCCCAGCCAAAAGTAACCAAAAACGCTGGCCCCGGCGTACGGCCCCTCGCTAAGGCTCGGGGTTCCTTCGCTCCGGGATTCATCCGGGGGCATCGGCTACGGTTTGCTTCGCTGCACCTCCTTCCGATGTGTTTGGCTGCGCCAAACGGCGCTGCGCGCCTGTCCCCGGATGAACCCCTCCGCTCAGCCTTCCGAAGGGGCCGGCAGATCAAGATCAAAAGCGAGGCGAGCTGACACTCGGCCTTTTGAGACGCACGCCACGGCGGCCTGACAGCCGACCCATTTCTGACGGTCCAACCCAATTCCTTGTGGGAGCTGGCTTGCCAGCGATGGGGCCGGCACTGCCGACATCTGTGGTGACTGACCCACCGCCATCGCCGGCAAGCCGGCTCCCACAGGTTTTTGTGGTGTGCCTGGATTTTGTGGGCACCGGGATACTTGTGGGAGCCAGCCTGCTGGCGATGGCGGCCTGCCAGCCAACCCATCCCTAACTGATGTGCTCAGCCCGCTCCCACAAAGGGGAATCAACTGTGCCCCGGCTGAACCTTCACATTGTCCAGCACCCGGTTCACCGACAGCCCCGCCAGCATGATCACCTGCTGGATCGCCAGGATCGTGTCGCGCTGCTCCGTGCCCAGTTGCTGGGCCAGTTGGCTGGTCAGGGTGCCCGCCGAGGCCAAGGAGGCGCTGGCGTGCACCAGCAGGCTTTCGTCGTCCATGGCCGGGTCGACCATGAACATGCGGCCCGGACGGCGGGCGGAAGGCTGGGAGGGGTTGAGGTAGTGGTCGAGCGCACGTTCGGCGGCGTCGTGGAGTTTTCGCGAATCGGTGGATTCGTAAGGGGAGGTGCTGTCGGCGGCGGGTGGGTTCGGTGTTGGTTTGAACATGGCAAAGATCCTTAGGAGGGGGTGGAGCTGCCATCTCCCGTTTTCCAGGCGAAAGGGTGGCAGCTGTACGCGGACTGGAAAAACCGGAAAGGATCAAACCCGGCAGACCCGAAGGTCTCCCACGTACAGCTGCCATAACGAAGCCGAAAAGCGCCGCATTATGTCATGTGGTTCGATCCTGAACTTCGGGTTTTCCAGGCCCGGTCACTGAATCTGTCAGCGACCCCCAAAGCCTATCCAGCGCATTTCCGACCGACAACCGTCAAAACCTGTCGGAAACATCCGCGCAAACCACCCCGTCTGTAGGACGCCGAACTCAGTTCGCCAGCCGCACGCCGCCCAGGCTGCCGCTCATTTCGTAGGCCGCCAGTTCCGCCTGGTGCGCCGAGAGGATCTCCGGCAGCGAGCCGCGCAGGTACTCGACCCAGGTCTTGATCTTCGCGTCCAGGTACTGGCGCGACGGGTAGATGGCGTACAGATTCAGCTCCTGGGAGCGGTAGTTGGGCATCACCCGCACCAGCGAGCCGTTGCGCAACGCTTCGATGGCGGCGTACACCGGCAGCACGCCGATGCCCATGCCGCTGATGATCGCGGTCTTCATCGCATCGGCGGAGTTCACCAGGAACGGCGAGCTGTTGATGGTCACCATCTCCTGGCCTTCCGGGCCGTCGAAGGCCCATTTCTCCAGGGGGATGACCGGGCTCACCAGGCGCAGGCAGGCGTGGTTGAGCAGGTCGCTGGGCTTCTGCGGGCAGCCGTTGGCCTTCACGTAGGCGGGCGAGGCGCAGACGATGCTGTAGGTGATGCCCAGGCGCTGGGAGACGAAACCGGAGTCCGGCAGTTCGCTGGCCAGCACCAGGGACACGTCGTAGCCCTCGTCGAGCAGGTCCGGCACGCGGTTGGCCAGGGTCAGGTCGAAGGTCACGTCCGGGTGGGTCTTGCGGTAGCGGGCGATGGCGTCGATGACGAAGTGCTGGCCGATGCCGGTCATGGTGTGGACCTTGAGCTGCCCGGCCGGGCGCGAGTGGGCGTCGCTGGCCTCGGCTTCCGCCTCTTCCACGTAGGCCAGGATCTGCTCGCAGCGCAGCAGGTAGCGCTTGCCGGCCTCGGTCAGGGCGATGCGCCGGGTGGTGCGGTTGAGCAGGCGGGTTTGCAGGTGGGCCTCAAGGTTGGAGACCGCGCGCGAGACGTTGGCCGTGGTGGTGTCGAGCTGCACGGCGGCGGCGGTGAAACTGCCGGCCTCGGCCACGCAACTGAAGGCACGCATGTTTTGCAATGTGTCCATGGGGTGCTCTCAAGGGAGATGGCAAATTGTGACATGAAGTTTCAAAGGCGAGACCCCCGACTTAGGGATTATCTCGTTAACGGTAACAAAGATTCACAGGAATCCCAGCTTATCGCGGTCCGGGCGCCCTCATAGAATTGCGCCGAAGTGGGAATGGGGTGTGCTTGCGCATGCGCCAGGTCAACGGATCCGGTGCCCGGGTGTGATACCGCGCCGGCAGGCAACCGCTCCGTCGCCGCTCCCACAGGTTCCCCGCTTTTCCCCTCTTTCAGGAATTCGCAGCAGTGCCGCGTCGCATCAACAGAGCGCTTTTGCCGCTCAGTGTTCTGGCTTTTACCCTGGGTCTTGGCGGCTGCATCGGAACCGGCGGGATCGCCCCGCAGGGCAAGGCGCTGGAGGCCAATGCACTGGCCACCGACGAGGCCATCGCCCACGCCGCCCGTGACGCAAACTGGCCCGCCGCGCAATGGTGGCAAGCCTTTGGCGACCCGCAACTGAACCGCTGGATCGACCAGGCCGTGCAAGGCAGCCCGAGCCTGGCCATGGCCGCCGCGCGGGTGCGCCAGGCCAAGGCCATGGCCGGCGCGGCCGAAGCCGCCGAGTCGCTGCAGGTCAACGGCCAGTCCACGCTCAAGCGCCACAATTGGCCGACCGATCCGTTCTACGGCCCGGGCGACCTGGCCAACACCACCACCTGGGACAACAACGCCGCGCTGGGCTTCAGTTACGACCTGGACCTCTGGGGCCGGGACCGCAACAGCACCGAGCGGGCGGTGGACCTGGCGCACATGACGGCGGCCGAGGCGCAGCAGGCCCGGCTCGAACTGCAGAACAACCTCGTGCGCGCCTACATCGAGCTGTCGCTGCATTACGCCCAGCGCGACATCGTCGCCGCGACGCTGGCGCAGCAACAGCAGATTCTGGACCTGGCGCAAAAACGCCTGGACGGCGGGATCGGCACCCATTTCGAAGTCAGCCAGGCCGAAACGCCGTTGCCGGAAACCCACCGGCAACTGGATGCGCTGGACGAAGAAATCGCCCTGAGCCGCAACCAGATCGCCGCACTGGCCGGCAAAGGGCCGGGGGAGGGCGCGCAGTTGCGGCGGCCGACCCTGTCCCTGGGCACGGCGCTGAAACTGCCGTCGGCGCTGCCCGCCGAACTGCTCGGCCAGCGTCCGGACGTGGTCGCCAGCCGCTGGCAGGTGGCGGCGCAGGCCCGTGGCATCGACGTGGCCCACGCCGGGTTCTACCCCAACGTCGACCTGGTCGGCAGCCTCGGCTACATGGCCACCGGCGGCGGGGCGCTGGAGTTCCTGACCGGCAAGAAGCTCAACTACACCGTGGGGCCGGCGATCTCGCTGCCGATCTTCGACGGCGGGCGGCTGCGGGCGGAGCTGGGTGAAGCGTCCGCCGGCTACGACATCGCCGTGGCGCACTACAACCAGACCCTGGTCAATGCGCTGAAAAACCTCTCCGACCAACTGATCCGCCGCGAGTCGATGGACAAGCAGCAGACCTTCGCCGCCGAGTCCGTGGCCGCCGCGCAGAAGACCTACGACATCGCGATGGTCGCCTATCGGCGGGGGCTCACCGACTACCTCAACGTGCTCAACGCCCAGACCCTGCTGTTCAGGCAGCAGCAGGTGCAGCAGCAGGTGCAGGCGGCGCGGTTGAGCGCCCATGCGGAGCTGGTGACGGCGCTGGGCGGCGGGCTCGGCGCGGGCAACGATGTGCCGACGGCTGAGCAGACCCAGGTTCCGAAAACCCCGGCGTTGCTGCGGTGAAACTCTGCACTGCGGCCACCCGGTTTCTGTGGCGAGGGAGCTTGCTCCCGCTGGGCTGCGCAGCGGCCCCAAGACGACGGAGTTCCCGTGGGCCCTGGCGAACGCTGCGCACTCGGGCGGGACGGTGCGGCGATCCGACAAGCTCCCTCGCCACAGTGAGAACTGCCACAGACCCTCTTCCGGCCTACGACTTTTGAGCAAGACTCCATGACTCCCATGCCCGCCCCCCTGCGCTGGCTGCACTCCCTGGAATGGCGCCGGGGTTTTTTCGACTGGGCACGCAGCGACGGCGTGACCTGGGTCTACATCTTCAAGGTGCTGATCGCCGCGTTCCTCACCCTGTGGCTGGCGATGCGCCTGGAGCTGCCGCAGCCGCGCACGGCGATGATCACCGTGTTCATCGTCATGCAGCCGCAGAGCGGCCAGGTGTTCGCCAAGAGTTTCTACCGGTTCCTGGGCACCCTGGCCGGGTCGGCGATGATGGTCACGCTGATCGCGCTGTTCGCCCAGAACACCGAACTGTTCCTGGGTTCCCTGGCGATCTGGGTCGGCATCTGCTCGGCCGGCGCCGCCCGCTGCCGCAACTTCCGCGCCTACGGTTTCGTGCTGGCCGGGTACACGGCGGCGATGGTCGGCCTGCCGGCGCTGGCGCACCCGGACGGCGCGTTCATGGCGGCGGTGTGGCGGGTGCTGGAGATCTCCCTGGGGATTCTCTGCTCCACCCTGGTCAGCGCCGCGATCCTGCCGCAGACCGCCAGCGCCGCCATGCGCAACGCCTTGTACCAGCGCTTCGGCGTGTTCGCCCTGTTCGTCACCGACGGCTTGCGCGGGCGCAGCAAGCCTGAGGCGTTCGAGGCCAGCAACGTGCGCTTCATCGCCGAAGCGGTGGGCCTGGAAGGCCTGCGCAGCGTGACCGTGTTCGAAGACCCGCACATGCGTCGGCGCAACGGCCGGCTGAGCCGCCTGAACAGCGAGTTCATGGGCATCACCACCCGCTTCAACGCCCTGCACCAGTTGCTCGAACGCTTGCGCGGCAACGATGAGGAACACGTGGTGGCGGCGATCAGGCCGGGCCTGCAGGACCTGGCCGAAGTGCTCGACGGCTTCAGCGGCAGGGCCCTGACCAGCCCCGATGCGGCGCGCCTGGTGACGGCACTTACGGCCTACAAGGAAGGCCTGCCGGCGCGGGTGCGCAGCCTGCGGGGGGCGTTCCAGGAGACCGGCCCGAGCGAGGCCGAGCTGCTGGATTTCCACACCGCTTACGAGTTGCTCTACCGCTTCGTCGATGACCTGCACAGTTATGCGCAGACCCACGCGTCCCTGGCCGACCACCGTCACGAGCGCGAACGCTGGGACGAGCCGTTCACCCCGCAGACCAGTTGGTGGGCGGCGGCCGCTTCGGGGATCCGCGCCTCGTTCATCCTGATCGTGCTGGGCAGCTACTGGGTGGCCACCGCGTGGCCGAGCGGCGCGACCATGACCCTGATCGCCGCCGCCACCGTGGGCCTGTCCGCCGCCACGCCGAACCCCAAGCGCATGGCGTTCCAGATGGCGTGCGGCACGTTCCTCGGCGCGCTGATCGGCTTCGTCGAGATGTTCTTCATCTTCCCGTGGATCGACGGCTTCCCGCTCTTGTGCGTGATGCTGGCGCCGGTGATCGTGCTCGGCTCGTTCCTGACCTCGCGCCCGCAGTACGCCGGGGTCGGCCTCGGGCTGCTGATCTTTTTCAGCACCGGTTCGGTGCCGGACAACCTGACGATCTACAACCCGTACACCTTCATCAACGACTACATCGCCATGGTCATGGGCATGCTGGTGTGCGCCGCCGCCGGGGCGATCATCCTGCCGCCCAACAGCCGCTGGCTGTGGAAGCGGCTGGAGCAGGACCTGCGCGGCCAGGTGGTGTACGCCATCAGCGGCAAGCTCAAGGGCCTGGCCTCAGGGTTCGAAAGCCGCACCCGCGACCTGATGCACCAGGCCTACGGCCTGGCGACCGGCCAGCCGCAGGTGCAGAAAAACCTGCTGCGCTGGATGTTCGTGGTGCTGGAGGTCGGCCACGCGGTCATCGAGCTGCGCAAGGAGCAGACGATCCTGCCGGTGCACCCGGCCTACGCCGAATCCCAGCCGTGGCGCCAGGCGATCCGCGTGATGGGGCGGGCGCTGGTGCGGCTGTTCCTGCAACCCAACGCCAGCAACCTGGAGCGGGCGCTGGTGGCGGTCGACCACGCGATCGGCCGTGTCGCCGCCACCGACGAGCCGTTCGCGCCGCACTTCGACACCTCGGCGCTGCGCCGGGTGAAAAGCTACCTGCACTTCATCCGCACCTCGCTGCTCGACCCGCAGTCACCGCTCGCCGCCTACGCAACCGCCAAGCCCGAAGGACTTGCCCATGCCCCGTGAAATCGCCTTCCACGGCGTGTACATGCCGACCATGACCCTGATGTTCTTCATCGCCGCGGCACTGGCCTGGGCGCTGGACCGCTTCCTGTCGGGGTTCGACCTGTACCGCTTCTTCTGGCATCCGGCGCTGCTGCGCCTGAGCCTGTTCACCTGTCTGTTCGGCGCGATGGCGCTGACCGTCTACCGCTGACTCTCCAACTCTGAAGAAGGTCTTGATGAAAAAGTTTTTCAGCCTGCTCGCGACCCTGCTGGTGCTGGCCCTGGCGTTGTGGACCGGGCGCACCCTGTGGGAGCACTACATGAACACGCCGTGGACCCGCGACGGCCGGGTGCGGGCGGACATCATCAACGTCGCCGCGGACGTCACCGGCGAAGTGGTGGACGTGCCGGTGCGCGACAACCAATTGGTGAAGAAGGGCGACCTGCTGATGCAGATCGACCCCGAGCACTACCGGCTGGCGGTCAAGCAGGCGCAGGCGCTGGTGGCCTCGCGCAAGGCGACGTGGGAGATGCGCAAGGTCAACGCCCACCGCCGCGCCGACCTGGACAACCTGGTGATCTCCAAGGAAAACCGCGACGACGCCAGCAACATCGCCGACTCGGCCCTGGCCGACTACCAGCACGCCCAGGCGCAGCTGGAGGCCGCCGAACTCAACCTCAAACGCACCGAAGTGCGGGCGGCGGTGGACGGCTACGTGACCAACCTCAACGTACACCGCGGCGACTACGCGCGCATCGGCGAGGCGAAGATGGCCGTGGTCGACATGAACTCGTTCTGGGTCTACGGCTTCTTCGAAGAGACCAAGCTGCCCCATGTGCGCGTGGGCGACCAGGCCGACATGCAACTGATGAGCGGCGAAGTCCTCAAGGGCCATGTGGAGAGCATTTCCCGCGGCATCTACGACCGCGACAACCCGGAAAGCCGCGAGCTGATCGCCGACGTCAACCCGACGTTCAACTGGGTGCGCCTGGCCCAGCGGGTGCCGGTGCGCATTCACATCGACGAGGTGCCGGAAGGGGGGCTGCTGGCGGCGGGGATTACCTGCACGGTGGTGGTGAAGCAGTCCGACGGCCAATGATCCGTTGTGTGGCGAGGGAGCGAGCTCCCGCTGGGGCGCGTAGCGGCCCAAAAAAAACGGGTCTGCTGCGCAGCCCAGCGGGAGCAAGCTCCCTCGCCACAGGGGTCAGTAAGATGTGTTGATGAGCGCCGGGGCCGGCTCGACGGTCTGGACCGGCCGGTTTGGCCATTTCGCCGCCGTCAGAGGCTTGCGCGCAACCCGAACCGCTTCATCAGCGTCGATTCCAGCAGGCCCTTGGGCAGCCAGGTCGCCAGCAACGGCAGCGCCCGGCTGCCGTTGCCGATGCGGATCAGCCGGGGCGGGTTGGCCTGCTGCACAGCCTTGAGCAGTTCGGCGGCGAAGTCCCGGGCCGGGGTCGGCTTGTCCTGGGACGCCTTGGCCCGCGCCCGGATCCCTTCGCGCAACGGAAACCACGGCGACTGCTCGGTGATCAGTTGCTCGGCCTCATGGCCTGCGTTCTTGGCGAAGCTGGATTCGATGGCGCCGGGCTGGACTTCCGTCACCCGGATGCCGAACGGCGCCAGCTCCATGCGCAGCGCGTCGCTCAAGGCGTGCACCGCCGCCTTCGAGGCGCAGTAGGCGCCGGCGAACGGCGTGACCAGCACGCCCGACACGCTGCCGACGTTCACCACCAGGCCCTTGGCCCGGCGCAGCACCGGGAACAGCGCACGGGTGACGCCGACGATGGAAAACACGTTGGTCTCGAACTGGCGCTGCATGGCCGGCACGCCGCCGTCGAGCAGCGGGCCCATGGCGCCGTAGCCGGCGTTGTTGATCAGCACGTCGAGGCCGCCGCGCTCGTGGTTGAGCCGCTCGCTCAACTGCTCCAGCGCCGCGCCGTCGTTGACGTCCAGCTGCACGGCGGTGAAGCCGGCGGCGCTCAGCGCGGCGACGTCTTCGGCCTTGCGCGCGCTGGCCCAGACGTCATAGCCGGCGGCCTTGAAGGCGTCGGCGAGGGCGCGGCCGATGCCGCTGGAACAACCGGTGATCAGTGCAACGGGCATGGCGCATTCCTTATGCAGAAGTGAAGGGTGCAGAAGTGAAGGGGATCAGTCGGAGAAACTACCCTGCAACCGCTCGGCGCGGAACTCCAGGGTCTGCGGACGGTAACCGGGGCGCAGCGGCGGCAGCGGCAGGCAGTCTTCCCAGTTGCCGCCGGCCTGCAGTTCGCCGGGGCCGCGGTAGCGCGGGGCGGTGTACTGGTTGTCGGCCAGGTTGACCGTGTCGCCCGGCGCATACGCGGCGATGCGCCAGCGCAGCTCGGTCAGCGGCACGTCGTTGCCGTTGTTCATCTTGAGCAGCAACGGGCGGTCGGCGGGACAGTGTTCGGGCGCGTAGGCGATGCGCAGCTCAAGGCGCGCCAGTTGCTTGACCTCGCGGTTGTCCAGCCACACCACCCACATCGCCACCAGCGCCAGCCCGACGGCCGCCGCCGCCGAGACCGGCAACGCCTTGGCGGGGTAGCGCAGCAGCAGGATCAGCCAGGTGATGACCAGCAGGACGCCGATGAACATGTCGCGCAACCTCGCAGGGATGGAAGGCCATCCTACCTAAGCGTAGATGGGGTTGGCGATTGGCAAGTGGTTTGCGGTGTCCGCTCCGGCGCCATCGCCAGCAGGCAACGAACGCCTCAGAAAAAAAGCCCCCGCCTGCCCCGCTGCGGATAGGGGACGCAGCGGGGCGGGCGGGGGCTTTTGTTACTGCCGGGCGGTCACTGCGCGATGGTCTTCACCGACACGCCGCGTCCGACCGGGGTGGAGCGGCCGTAGATGTCTTCGAAGCGCTCGATGTCGTCTTCGCCCAGGTACGAGCCCGACTGCACTTCGATGATCTCCAGCGGGATCTTGCCCGGGTTGCGCAGGCGGTGCACCGAGGCGATCGGGATGTAGGTGGACTGGTTCTCGGTGAGCAGGAACACGTTCTCGTCGCAGGTGACCTCGGCGGTGCCGCTGACCACGATCCAGTGCTCGGCGCGGTGGTGGTGCATCTGCAGCGACAGGCAGGCGCCCGGCTTGACCGAGATGTGCTTGACCTGGAACCGGCCGCCCATGTCCACCGAATCGTAGGAGCCCCACGGACGGTAGACCTCGCAGTGGTTCTGGGTCTCGCTGCGACCCTGCGCATTGAGGGTGTTGACCATCTGCTTGACGCCCTGGACCTTGTCCTTGTGGGCGATCATCATGGCGTCCTTGGTTTCCACCACGACGATGTTCTCCAGGCCGATCACCGACACCAGCTTGCCGTTGCCGTGGATCATGCAGTTCTTGCTGTCCTGGATCACCACATCGCCCTTGCTGACGTTGCCGTTGGCGTCCTTCTCGTTGACCTCCCACAGCGACGACCAGCAGCCGACGTCGCTCCAACCTGCGGTCAGCGGCACCACGCAGGCGCGCCGGGTCTTCTCCATGACGGAATAGTCGATGGAGTTGTCCGGGCAGCAGGCGAAGGTGGCTTCGTCGAAGGTGATGGTGTCCGGGTCCTGGACGCTGCGCTCCAGGGTCAGCAGGCAGGTGTCGTAGATGTCCGGGTCGTGCTTTTTCAGCTCTTCGAGGAAGCGGCTGGCGCGGAACAGGAACATGCCGCTGTTCCAGAAGTAGCCGCCGGACTCGACGTATTCGGTGGCGCGCTTGACGTCGGGCTTCTCCACGAAGTGCGAGACGCGGCTGACGCCTTCGGGCAGCAGCGAATCGTTGACTGACTTGATGTAGCCGTAGCCGGTCTCCGGCTTGGTGGCCGGCACGCCGAACAGCACCATTTCGCCGTTCTCCGCCGCCACGGTGGCCAGGGCCAGGGCACGCTGCAGGGCCTTCTGGTCCTCCAGCACGTGGTCGGCCGGCAGCACCAGCATCAGTTCGTCCCGGCCCTCGTTGACCAGCGTCATCGCGGTCAGCGCCACCGCCGGCGCCGTGTTGCGGCCGAACGGCTCCATCAGGATGCGCTGGGCCTCCAGCTGGCGGCTGGCCAACTGCTCGTTGACGATGAAGCGGTGCTCCTTGTTGCAGACCACGATGGGGGTGTCCATGCCTTCGAACACCAGGCGTTCGATGGTCTGCTGGAACAGGGTGTGCTCGCCGGTCAGGGCGAGGAACTGCTTGGGGAACTGCTTGCGCGACAGCGGCCAGAGACGGGAACCGCTACCACCTGACAAGATCACCGGAATCATATTCTTTACTCCATAAAATCAATTTGATTGGGCTTTTGCGGGAGCCGGCCTGCTGGCGATGGCATCACCTCGGTGCTTCTGCACAACCGGGTTGCCCGCATCGCCAGCAGGCTGGCTCCCACAGGGAATAGCTTTAGCGGGTAGACACCGGGCGCTTCACCCACACCGGCGACAGGCTGCTGCCGTTTCCGGTGACGTACAGCACCGCCGCTTCGCCGCGCTCCAGGGCGACCGGTTTCACGTCGCCGACTTTCTTGTCGCCCTCGAACAGCGCCAGGCTGACCTTCACCGGGTTGATCTCCCGTTCGCCGCGACCCTTGGCGGCCACGTTCGGCACCACCTCGGTCTTGCCGTCGGCGGTCTTGAGGGTCAGCGGCTTGTCGCTGAGGTTCTGCACGCGCACCAGGGATTTCTGCTTGTTCTTGAACGGCGGCTCCTCGATCAGCTGCGGCGCGCCGGAGGCGTTGTTGACCAGGGTGTAGTAGTGGTCGCCGGCCAGTTTCACCGGCAAGGTCTGGCTGCCGACCTTGGCGCTGTAGTCGCCGCCGGGCATGAAACTGAAGTCGCTGCTGGCCAGCGGGGCGATGTCGCTCAGGCTGGTGCTGCCGACGGTGGCGCTGACTTCGGCGTTGCTGGCGTTGTAGACGCGCACGAAGGTCGAGCCTTTGGGCGCGGTCGGGCCGTAGAGCGCGGCGTCGCCGCCGGCGAACGCCTGCACCGACAGCACGCTCAGGCCGGCGACCAGGGCAAGGCGTTGGGCGAGACGACGCGGAGTTGGAGTGAAAGTCATGGTGTACCTCTCTTTCAGTTTTGCGCCCGGTCGGGCGTCTCGGATGAAGTGTTCACAGCTACGTTCTGTTGGCGCGCGCCGGCTTGTTTGAGCTCTGCGACCCACTGCGGGTCGGCGTCGCCGATTTCGTTGTTCACAGGCAGATATCGTTCAGGGAACTCCCAGATCAGCACCTGGGGCGGGCTGTTCTTGAAGTCGTCGCTTTTGAGGTAGCTGAGCATCGGCAGGATCGGGCCGTGGCCGTCTTCGGCGTAACTGACCACGTCGCTGTTGAGCGCCTGTTTGAGCGCGCCGACGAAGTTCCAGTTGGGGTTGGCGCTGTAGCTGGTGCCGATCAGCGCCACCGGCACTTCGCGGCTGGCGAACAGGGCGTCGTCGCCGGCCGGCTGCTGGTCGGCGGCCACGGTGTTGCGCTTCTGCAGCGGCTCCTGGGCCGGCATCAGGTTCTCGAACAGCGGATCCAGCGGCAGGAACAGGCGCAGGTCGCCCTTGTGCGTGACCTTCTCGGCCGGCGTGGTGACGAAACGCTGCGGCTCGCCGCTGAGCGGGAACGTGTCGGCGATGGTCTTGGCCAGGGTGTCGGCGGCGATTTCCGCGCCTTCCGGGGTCCAGTGGGTGTCGGTGCGCAGGAACACTTGCTGACCGTTCCGCTTGGCCTTTTGCAGCGGGCCGAGCAGGTCGGGGGCGAGGATCTTGTCCGCCGCCACGCGGGCGTGGAAGTCCTGGTACAGATTGGCGTGGATGCTCGCCGGCTTCACCTCGCCCAAGTGTTCCGGGTACAGGCGCACCTTGGCCGGCACGATGGCCATCACCAGTTTCACGCCTTTGGCCTTGAGGGTCTGGCGCACGCCTTCGACCAGCGCGTAGTTGCCTTGCAGGTTCAGCTCTTCGTTGACGATCGGGTTGAATTCCTCGTCGCTGTACAGCCACTGGTCACGGCCGAGCACCACGCCCGGACGGCCTTCGTTGAACAGCTTGAAATCCAGCGCGGCCCACAGGTTGGTGCCCAGGCGCTTGATCGGGAACTCGTCGTCGTAGTGGGTTTCCACAGCCTTGGTCCAGCGGCCGTTGAGCACCGTGGCGTCGGCGTTGGTGCTGAAGCCGAAGAAGCTGCGCAGCGACCACAGGCCGAGCACCAGCAGGGTCAGCAGAAACAGGGCGATGTAGAACATGCGTAATGAGCGGGTCATGGCAGATCCCTCAGAACTGGAAGTAAAGGAACGGCGAGAAGCTCTGCGCCGAGAGTTTGAGAATCGAGGCGATGAACAGCAGCAGCACCAGGGCGCGCATCGCGTAGCGCGGCCAGTCGGCGCTCCAGTAGGCCGGCTGCACCTGGGCCGGCGCGCCGACGGTGTAGCCGGGCTCGCGGATGGCCGCCGGGTTTTCGCCGGGGGCGGCCTTGATCAGGCCGGGTTGCGCGCCGGCCGGGCCGTCTTGCCCGGCGTCGTCGGCAGGCTTGGCCTTGACCGGGGCGGGGCTGGTGTACAGGTCGCGCAGGCCGAAGAACGCCAGGGTCACGTAAGCGACAACCAAGGTCGCCACTTGCAGGCCGGTGAGGCTGGCGCGGTTGAGTTCCGACAGCGACCAGTCGCCGAAGCTGAACATCGCGCCGTACATGCGCCCGGCCACGTGCAGGTTCTCGGCGCGGAAGATCACCCAGCCCATGACCACGAGCAGGAAGGTCAGGGCCCAGCGGACCGGGTTGAGGCGGCGCGGCGAGGTGTTGATGCCGAGCATCTTCTCGATCGCCAGCCACATGCCGTGCCAGGCGCCCCAGACGATGTAGGTGATGTTCGCGCCGTGCCACAGGCCGCCCAGCAGCATGGTCAGGAACAGGTTGCGGTAGGTCGTCAGCGTGCCCCGGCGGTTGCCGCCCAGGGTGATGTACAGGTAGTCGCGCAGCCAGGTGGACAGGCTGATGTGCCAGCGCCGCCAGAACTCGGTGATCGACTGGCTGACGTAGGGCTGCTTGAAGTTCTCCATGAAGCGGAAGCCCATCATCAGGCCCAGGCCGATGGCCATGTCGCTGTAGCCGGAGAAGTCGAAGTACAGCTGCGCGGTGTAGGCCAGCGCGCCGAGCCAGGCATCGCCGGTGGTCGGGTGCTGCAGGGCGAAGCAATGGTCGGCGACCACCGCCAGGGTGTCGGCGATGAACACTTTCTTGATGAAGCCCTGCATGAAGCGGGTGCAGCCCTCGGAGAACTTGTCGAGGGTGTGGGTGCGGTGGTTGAACTGGTCGGCCAGGTCACGGAAGCGCAGCACGGGACCTGCGATCAGGTGCGGGAAGATCGCCACGAACGCCGCGAAGTCGATCAGGTTGCGGGTGGCCGGGGTGTCGCCGCGGTACACGTCGATGATGTAGCTGATGGACTCGAAGATGTAGAACGAGATGCCGATCGGCAACAGCACATGGGTGAGGATGAACGGCTCCAGGCCGAACGAGGTCATGATCGCGTTGAGGCTGTCGACGCCGAAGTTGGCGTACTTGAAATAGCCCAGGATGCACAGGTCCACCGCCACGCCGAGCAGCAGCCAGCGCTGGGCCGGTTTGCTCCTCACGCCGGCGGCGCCGACCTTCAGGCCGATCCAGTAGTTCCACAGGGTGACGCCGGCGAACAGCGCCAGGAAGTCCACCCGCCACCAGGCGTAGAACACGTAGCTGGCGATCAGCAGCAGCAGGTTGCGGTAGCGTTGCCCGCTCAGGTAGTACAGGCCGAGGAAGATCGGCAAGAACAGGAACAGGAACACGTTGGATGAAAAGACCATCCCGGTTTCTCCATGTTTGAAGCCACAGTCAAGGGCCAAGGCCCCCCAAAACCCCCCACGAAAAGTCCGGGGGATGTATTGCATCCAGATTCACCGCAACCCTTGTGGGAGCTGGCTTGCCAGCGATAGCGTCGGGTCAGTCGACATCAGTGTTGAATGTCAGATTGCAATCGCTGGCAAGCCAGCTCCCACAGGGGTTCGTGTTCTGCCTTACGAGCCCTTGTTGCCCTTCTCGTGCGACGGGTCGTAGACCTTGGTCAGGTCGCCGCCCAGGCGGAAGGTCTTGAACGGCTGCATGCCGTGCTTCTTCTCCAGCACATCCGGCGCACAGGCGTAGAGGCTGCAGAACGGTTCGAGCCAGGCGAATTTCATGTCCTCCTTCAGGTCGGTCATGTCCTGCTTCTTGCCGTTCTTCGCTTCGAAGGCGTCCGGATCCTTCACGCCGGCCAGCACCCGGTCGCCCAGGCGCTTGAGGGCGCCGTTGTTCTCCTGGCGCAGGTCCACGCCGTTGACCTGGGCGAAGCTGGCGATCATCGCCAGCGGCGGCAGGGCGTAGTTGTGGTAGGCCAGGGCGCGCTGCTGGCGCTTGAGTTCGTTGGGCAGGTAGCCGTCGGCGTCGATCTGGCCGGCGCCGACCTTGTATTCCTTCACCGCCCAGTCGAACAGGTCGCGGCGGTCGGTGGCGATGGCCGTCGCCATCACCGACCACGCGGCCCAGTACGAGTGGTTGTTGGTCTGCGCCAGCGGCAGGTTGTCCCAGTCGCTCACCACCTGGTCGGCCAGTTTGCCGAACCACGCCTCGATCTCCCGGGCCTCCTGCTGATGCTGGGCCAGCGGGTGCGAGTCGGAGAACTTCAGGCGGATGTACGAGGACGCCATGCTGCCCAGCGCCCATTTGCGCATCGACTTGCCGGTGTGGTTGAAGTCTTTCGACATCAGCGCATCGGCCCGGGCCCAGGCGGTCAGCCAGTCGAGCGTGCAGTCGAGCTGCTCCGGGCGGCCGTCGCGCATGAACTGCATCACCCGCTTGGCCGTGCCGCGCTCAAGTTTGGTGATGTCGGCGGTGCTGTCGCGGAAGGCTTTCTCCGACTGCACGTTGAGGGTGGCGCGGGCCTTGTCCGAGCCTTCGTACTTGCTGCGAAACTGCAGCGGGCCGGTGTAGGGCGCCGGCATGGCGTCGCAGCCTTCGCGCTTGTCGCCGGTCTTGAACTTGTCCACAGGCGCGAAGTAACCCTGGGGCGGACGCAGCGGCGCGGCGGCCTGGACGGCCCCGGCGAACATCGCCAGGGTCAGCAGGGACGGCGCAAGCAGGTGTTTGATCGTTCGGTTTCGCATGGCAGACCTCATTGCCCGAGCTGGGCGGTTTGCGGCCCCGCGCCCGGGAATACGTTGCGTTTGCAGATTTTCGCTTCGACCTTCTGCGGCGCGGTGCCCGCTTCCGGGCCCTGGACTTCGACGGCCAGCAGGTTCTGCGTGGCCCAGTCCTCATCCGTGCGCAGCTCGAAGGCGAAACGCCCGTCGGTGTCGGAGGTTTCCGGCTTTTCGATCTTGATGTCCTCGTGGCGGCCGTTCATGTACCAGAGGGTGGCCTGCAGGGTCTTCACCGAGGTGTCGGCGAAGCGGATGTCGACCTGGTGGCCGCTGTTCTGCAGGTTCAGGTTCTTGCTGTTGACCAGCAGTTCGTTCTTGCCCGGCTTGAGCGTCGCGCTGGCGCTCATCTGCGCGTCCTTGCCCTCGCAGCCGTTGTCCAGCAGCGCCATCATCTGGCGGTAGATGGTTTCCTGGTCGAGGCGGTACAGCGGCGAGAACTCCCAGATGAGGATCTTGGGCGGCGACTTCTGGAACTCGTCGCTGCCCAGGTACTGCAGCATCGAACCTTCCAGGCCGCCGCCGGGGAACGCCACGTTGAGGATGTCGGCGCCGATGGCCTCTTCGAGGAAGCCTGCGAAGTTGTAGTTCTTGCCGCTGTGGGAGGTGCCCACCAGGGTGATCTGCGGGTTGCCGCTGTCGCCGAACAGGTCGCCGTCGCCGGCCTCGCCCTTGGGCTCGGTGGTGAACTGGTCCATGTACTGGATCGCGTAGCTGGTGCCGCACAGTTGCCCGGCCATGTTGTGCAGGGTGCCGGTCTTGCCCATGCGCCCGGAGCGCTTGGTCTCGAACTCGCGCTTGGGGATGTCGGCGAAGGCCGGGATCCGCTTGACCTGCTCGGCGACGATCTTCGCCGTGCGCTGGGCGCCGTAAGGCGTCCAGTGCTGGTCGCCGCGGAAGTAGAAGTCGTGGGCGGGCAGGGTCTCGGGCAGCGACTCGTTGGTGAGCGGCGACAGGTCCGGCACCACATAACCCATCTTGGCGAAGCGGCCGAGCATGGTCTTGTAGTTGCCCAGCGCCTTCTCGTAGTCGAAGGCGGCCTTCTCCTGCGGGTTGAGCTTGTTGCGGTTCACCAAGCCACGGGTCGGCTGGTAGACGATCACCAGTTCCACGCCCTTGCTCTTGAACGCATCGTGCAGCTGTTGCAGGCGCCGGTAGCCGGCGGGGGTGGTGTCGAATTCGGTGCGCAGGTCTTCCTGGGTGCGGAACAGCCAGTCGCCCTGGGCCTGCACCAGGGTGGTGAAGTTCTGCTGGTAGCGGGTGGTGTAGTTCTTCGGGTCGTGGGCGGCGGGGCACAGGCTGCAGCACGGCTCGGCGGTGAACGCAGGCGCCTTGGCCTCGTCCGCGCCGGCGCCGTCGCTGGCCGCCAGGATGCCCACGGTCAGGGCCGACAGGCTGAGCAGTTTGATCAGGTGTGGGTGCATAAAGAGGTCCTCAGTCCCGCATTTCGGTCTGGCGTTCGACGGGGTCGATCAGCACGGCTTTCTGCTGGCGCACCAGCAGGTCGAGAATTTCATCCTGGCGCTCGCCGAGGATGCCGTTGAAGCTGATGCCGCTGGATTTGGTCGGCGCCAGCATCGACACGCGGTACAGCTCGACGCTCAGCGGCGAGTCGATGGCCATCGGGCCGCTGCCGTTGGCCGCCAGTTCGCCGCCGACCACGATCAGCGAGACCTGGGCGTCGAACGGGTCGAGCTTGATGTCGCGGTCGGTGTCGGTCAGGTCCTTGATGTGGCCGTAGACGCCGGTCAGGCCGTTGGCCATGGCGACGTTCTCGTACAGGCGGATGTTCACGCTGTTGCGGATGCGGATGCCGTGGCGCTTGTTGCTGATGACCTTGTTGCCCCACAGCAGGTTGTCGGCGGACTCGTAGAGGGTGATGCCGTCGGTGTGGTTCCTGTAGATCTCGTTGTGGGCGATCACGTTGTTCACGCTGTTGCGGTCGATCACCAGCCCCGAGAGGTGGTTGTCGTAGCTCTTGTTGTTGAAGATGAAGCTGTCGTTCACCTCGCGGGAGATGATGATCCCGTGCTTCTTCTTCGTGCCGTAGACGGTGTTCTCGGCGATGACCAGACCGTGGGAACGGTCGTGGGGGTCGATGCCGTAGACGATGTTGTCCCGGTAGGTGTTGCCCTTGACCACGAAGTCGCGGGTCTCGTAGCAGTAGAAGCCGTACCACATGTCAGAGAACTCGGAGCCGACGATCCAGCCGGTCGGCTCGGGGCGCTTGAGCACCTTGGCCATGTTGGGCGTGTACTGGGAAATGGACACGCCGTAGGACTTGCTGTTGGCGTAGCCGAAGCTGGCCATCTTGCTGTTGACGATGTAGGTCTCGGTGCCGCCCCAGGCGAGCAGGAACGGACGGAATTCCTTGGGCGAGCGGAAGGTCGCCGGGCCGTTGTCCTTCTCGCGCCAGCCGGTGACTTTGGTGTCGCGCACGAACAGCTGGCCGTCGTTGACCAGGAACGAGCCGGCCTCCTGGGACAGGCGCAGCTCCTGGGTCTGGCCGTCGATCTCGAGGATGCCTTTGCGGCCGACGACGATCGGCAGCTTGGCCAGGTACACGCCCGGCGCGGTTTCGCTCAAGTACTGCTTGGGCAGCTTCTGCGCCAGCTCCTTGAGGTTCATGTAGCCGTCGTCGACGAAGATCGCCTGGGGGATGCCGTGCTGGCGCACCACCCATTCGGCCATCTTGTTGTCGCCGCCGATGAAGTCCTTCAGGGCGTCTTCCTGCATCATCCGGCGCACGCTGACCTTGCCCGGCTTGCTGCGCACGATCTTCGCGGCGGCGGCCTCGGCGGTGTGGCCGGAGAGGTCGGGCAGCTTCGGTTCGGCCAGCTCCAGCGCCTCGGTCGGCGCGCTGCTGACGGTGTAGGTCTTGGCCTGCTGCAGCCCTTTGGCCACGGTCACCGGCTTCGCCGGCTCGGCCGTGGCGAAGGCGCCGGCGCTGGCCAGCAGCAGGGCGCCGGCCAACAGGCCGAGCGGGCCTTTCCTTGGGTTGTTCATGTCGGGCACTCCCTTCGCGGTCCGCATCAGAAGCGCCAGATCACGTCGATGAACGCGCGGTGCATGTACGAGTCGACCTGGCTGCCGTAGGCGTCGCCGGGCTTGAACACGCCGCCGCGAAAGCGCACCAGCGCCGACGGCTCGTCGATGGACTGGCTCAGCGCCGCCGGCAGCAGGCCTTGCTTGAAGTACTTGGTGACCACCAGATCCATCTCCTGGCCCATGTCCTTCTTGCCGTCGTCCAGCGGCAGGGAGGTGCTGGACAGGATCGCGCCGGTCACGTCGTCGGTGTCGTTCTCGACGGCGTTGATGCCGTTGCTGCCCACCGGCTTGTTGCCGTCCACGCGCCAGAACTTGTGGTAGATCAGGCTGGCGTCGTACTGGTCGTTGAGCATCCAGGAACCGAACAGGGTGGCGGTCTGCAGGTTGTTCATTTCGCCGCGGAACGCTTCGCCGAAGCGGTGCACCCGCGAGCGGGTGCCGGTGAAGTTCGAGCGGTTGCTTTCCAGGCCGTTCTGTTCGTAGTCGGCGCTGGCGCGGGCATACGCCGCACCGACCTGCCACTGCGGGTCGAGGCGCAGGCGCACGCCCAGGTCCGTGGCCCAGCCGTTGACGCTGTCGCTGCGCTTGGCCTCGGCCGGGCGGCTGCCGTCGGCGTTGAGCGGGTTGACCTTGTCGCGGTCGCCGCTCATGCCGGTGATGCTGCCCCAGTAGTTGACCGTGTTGGTGTTGCGCCAGTTGTAGGCGTCGCTGTCGGCGGTCAGGCCGAGCCAGCTGATGTCGCCGTTCTCGGTCTTGTCGAGGGTGTCGCGGGGCACGCCCGGTTCGGCGTAGTCGAGCTTGCCGTTGTCGTGGGTGTGGTGGCCGCGGATGCCGACCCACTGGCCCGGCGTCCACTGGTAGGCGGCGTCGGCGTAGGCGTGCAGGCGGTCCTTGTCCTTGGGCGCCAGTTCCTTGAGGTCGGTGCGGTATTCGCTGAAGCGCTCGGCGACGCCGGCGTTGGCCCGCAGCAGGGTGGTGTCGAAGGTCCAGTTCAGCGCCTCGATGTTGGTGTCGCGCCATTGGCCATCGTCGTTGCGCAGGCGCTGGCGGCCGAACTTGAGGATCTCGCCGGGGTAGGGCGTGAAGCCGCTGTAGCCGACCCAGAACTCGCGCATGGCCAGGTAGTTCTTCTTGGTCTGGCGGTCGCCGCTGTCGGTGACCTGGGCGCCGTCGGACTGCTGCAGGGTGTCGGTCTCGATGATGTCGGTGGAGGTCACGGCCTGGCCCATGGCGTAGGCGCTCCACGCGCCGCTCTCGCCGTAGACCCAGGGGCGCAGGTCGAGGCCCACGCCGTTGACGTCGCCGCCGCTGGCGGTGCCCAGGTCGCGGTCGTCCTCGGATTGGCCGGTGATCTTCACTTCCAGGCCGAAGTTCTTGGTTTCGGTGATCGCGGCCAGCGTCGGGCAGGACCAGATCAGGGCGAAGGACAGGCCGATGCCGGCCTTCACGAATGGATTCAACTTCATAGGGATTCCTCGCCTTCTTCTTCTGGCAGGGCATGCAGCGGCAGCGCGTTGCGGTTCAGGGCGCCGCGGCTGGCCTGTTCCTGTTGCAGCAGGCGCTGGGCCTGGGCCAGGCGTTCGGGGGGCAACTGCGCGGCGAGGGTGGTCGCCAGCTCATCGGCCTGCGGGGTGTTCTGGGCCTTGGCCAACTGACTGAACACGTAGGCGTTGACCGGGTCGGGCCGGGTGCCCTTGCCCTGGGAGAACAGTTGCGCGATGGCGAAGTCGGCGCTGTTCTGGCCGTTGCGCGCAGCGGTCAGCAGGTGGTCGAGGGCCTTCTGCGGATAGACCTTGCCCAGGTAGCCGCGGCGGTAGATCTGGCCGAGGTAGTAGTCGGCGGCCACCTCGCGGCCGACGGCCTTCTCGAAGTGCTGCTCGGCGACCTTCGCGTCGGCCGGCACCAGTTTGCCTTCGTAGTAGAGCTTGCCCAGCAGCAGTTCGGCGCGGGGTTGGTCGGCGGCGCGGCCGTTGTCCAGGTACTTCATCATCTGGTCGGTGTCGCCCAGTTCCGGGAAGTCGTAGAGCAGCTGCGCCAGGGTCACCCACGACGCCGGATAGCCCGGGGCGATGGGTTCGAGCAGCGCCTGCGCGGTCTTTTCGTCGGTCTTGCCCAGGGTCGGATCGGCCAGCACGCGGGCGACGGAGTCGACCCGTTGCGCGCTGACGGTGCCGCGGCCGTGGCCGGCCTGCAGCTGTTTGATCAGCTCGGCCTGTTGCTCCGGCTGCGCACGTTTCTGATAGACCGTGGCCAGTTCGACGTAGCAGATGTCGGTGGTGTTGAGCGCGGCCTTGCAGATCTTTTCCACGTCATCCAGATGCTGGTCGTAGGTGCCCCGGGTGCGGTACAGCAGCACCTGGGCCAGGCCGGCCTCCGGGTAGCCGGACTTGCGCCACTGATCGATCTGCTGCTGGGCGTCGATGTTCGGGAAGCTGTGCGGGTATTGCAGATACAGCATCGCCAGCGGGATCAACGTATTGCCTTCGCCCTGGGCGGCGGCTTTCTTCAGCAGGCCTTCGGCCTCTTGGTGTTCGGCTTCGGTGGCGCCGGGCTTGGCCACCAGCAAGCGGCCCAGGCGCGCCTGGGCCCGCGGCGACACGCTGGCCGCGGCGCGGTAGGTGGCTTCGGCCTGTTTCATCTGCTCGGGGTCGCGGCTGTCGACCTGAATGTCGGCAAGGCCCACTTGCGCCTCGCTGTAGCCCAGGTCCGCCAGCGCCCGGTAGTTCTGCGCGGCGGTCGCGGTGTCGCCGCGCTTGAGGGCTTCGTTGGCCAGGCGCTGGTCGGGCAGGCCTGCGCAACCGGCCAGGGAGACCGCCAGCGCCAGCGAGCACACCATCAGGCCCTTGTGGGAGCCAGCCTGCTGGCGATGCGGGCGGCTCGGTGCATCAGGCAGACCGAGTTGATGCAATCGCTGGCAAGCCAGCTCCCACAGGGACTGCGGCGTGCGTGAGAGAGTTGGAATGGTCACAGGCGTGTCCTCGACTTAAAGGCCGTGGGCCATGGCTTTGTCGATCAGCCAGTTCAGGTTCGGGCCGCGGTCGCTGTTCACTTCCACCGGGCGGCCGGCGAAGGTGCTGTCCAGCGGCTCGTCCGGCTGGATCTGCACGCGGATGTCCGAGGACAGGTCTTCGCTCTTGAGGCTGGCGCTGCGCACGATCTTGCCGGTGCGCAGTTGGTCGTCGCCGGCGATCCGGAAGCTCACCGGGGTGCCCGGACGCACGTCGCCGAACTGGCGGTAGGAGAAGCGCGCATCGACGGTGGCCTGGGTGTTGCGCGGCACCAGCTCGAAGATCACGTCGCCTTTGCTGGCGTACTGACCGTCGGCCACCAGCTGACGGGCCACGGTGCAGTCGCACGGCGAGGTGAGGGTGCCGGTCATCTGCTTGCCGAACAGTTCTTCCACCTTGGCCGGCTGCAGCTGGTCTTCGTCCAGGTGGCCCTTGAGCACGTCGAGCATGCTGGTGCTGAAGGTCGCCAGCGGCGCGCCCTTGGCGGCGACGCCGTCGGACTTCACCAGGCTCTGCACGGTGCCGTCGCGGGGCATGGTGATGTTCATGGCCGGCACGCTGACCAGGCCGGCCTGGGCGTGGCTGACGAAGTACATGCCGTACACCGACTTGGCGATGAAGCCGAACGCGGCCAGGCCGGCGACGAACACGCCGAGGCTGAAGGTCACGGCCTTCAGGCGCCCGAACGAGGTCATGCCGTGGCCGCCGTCCTTGTTCTTGCGCGCCTTGGTGAAGTTGTCGCGCTGCAGGGTCGCCAGCACTTCGCCGATGCTGACGATGTCGCCGGCCAGGTGCGAGGTGATCAGGTGGCGCAGGGTGGCGATGTCGCGTGGCTCCAGGTTCTGGAACTGGCAGCCGGTGCGGCCGGTCTGGCGGTCGTGGGAGCGGATCTGCATCTCGACGTCCATCGCCAGGCCGAGGTTGTCGATGACGAACTGCAGGCGTGCCTTGTGCACGTCGCCGACCTTGAGCGGCAACTGACCGGCGTTGAACGCCAGGCCGCCGGCCGACAGGTCGATGACCCGCGCCTCGACCGGTGTGCGGTCGGGGCCGAAGAAGCGCAGCTTGGCCGGGATCTTCACCCGCGCATGTTGGCGCTGGGCTTCGGATTCATGGACTACGTTGACGTTGACGGCGGTATTCATGGGAGCGGTTTCCTTGTTAATCCAAGAGAGGCGGGTCAGACCATCATCAGCAGCGCGGCGACGAAGAGGCTGCCGGCGGAGAAGGTCATGGTCCGAGACGACCAGGTGTTGAACCAACGTTGAAAGCTGGCGAGGTCACGGGACAGCGAAGTGGGTTGGCGGGTCCAGGACTGCTGGTCGAGGCGGAAGAACACGTAGATCTTCACCAGCGCGCCGACGATCTGGTTGTAATAGAGGATCGCGGGGTAGGCCGGGCCGATCCGGTGGCCGGAGCACGACAGCAGCAGGGTCAGGATCAGGCGGGTGATGCCGATCCACAGCAGGTACACGAGGATGAACGCGGTGCCGTACTTGACGCTGGCGATGATCGCCACGGTCAGGCCCAGCAGGGACGTCCACATCGACACGCGCTGGTCGAACAGCACCACCGAGGTGAAGAGCCCGAGGCGGCGGATGCCCAGGCCGAGGGCGCGGGAGTTCTGCCGCAGGTTGTTGCCGTACCAGCGGAACATCAGCTTGCGGCTGGCCTTGATGAAGCTCTTCTCCGGCGGGTGCTCGACGGTGTTGATCGCCGCGTCCGGCACGTAGAAGGTGTCGTAGCCCAGGCGCATCAGGCTGAACCAGCTCGACTTGTCGTCGCCGGTGAGGAACTTGAAGCGGCCCAGGCGCCAGTGCTGCAGCGAGTCGCTCTCGACGTCGGCGATGAACTCCGGGTTGGTGACCACGGTGGCGCGGAACACCGACATGCGCCCGGTCATGGTCAGCACGCGCTTGGACAGGGCCATCGAGCACATGTTGATGTGGCGTTGGGCGAAGCGCAGCTTGTGCCATTCGCTCATGATGTAGCCGCCGCGCACTTCGCAGAATTCGTTGGTGGTCAGGCCGCCGACGTTGCCGAACAGCTGGAACCACGGCACGGTCTTGCGCACCACGCCTTCGCCCAGCACGGTGTCGCCGTCGATCACGGCCACCACGGCGCGGTCGTCCGGCAGGTGGCGGGAGATCGCCCGGAAGCCGTAGGCCAGGCCGTCGCGCTTGCCGGTGCCGGGGATGCGCACGAAGTCGAGCTTGACCCGGTCCGGCGGGTTCATCCGCGCCCACAGGCTCTTGACCAGCAGTTCATCGGACATCTCGACGATGGAGCAGACCACGGTGGTCGGCAGGCCGCAGTCGATGGCCTCGCGGATCACCGAGCCGTAGACCTGGGCGGTGGTCAGCGCGTCGATGCGGAAACTGGTGACCATCAGGAACACGTGGGACGGGGCGGCCGCCGCGCCCAGCTTGCGCACCTTGCGCCGCAGGTGCGGGTAGACGATGTACAGGAAGATCATGCCGCGCACGAAGTGGGTGGCCCCCATCGAGTAGCGCCAGATGCCCACGGCGCCGATCAGGAAAATGAAGTCCTTCGACTCGGCGTCGAACGTGGACACGGGCAGCATCAGGGCCAGGCCCATCAACAGGCCCAGAAACAAAAGCCAGCCGGCCGCTTGCAGAAAAAAATGATTGAGCTTGGACATGACCGTCTTCCGAGGGTAAGGGAGGCTTCGAGCTGCAAGCCTCAGGCTGCAAGTGCTTGCAGCCTGAAGCTCGTCGCTTGGCGCTGCGTTACCAGCAGATGCCTTCGGTGCGGCTGCCGGCGCTGGTGGCCTTGGCCATGAAGCCGACCAGGTCGATCACCTGCTTGCCGTCCGGCACCTCTTGGGCCAGGGCGCGGAACTTCTCGTCGCGGTTGCCCAGGATGATCACGTCGGAGTTGTCGATCACCGAGTCGAAGTCGGCGTTGAGCAGGGACGACACGTGGGGGATCTTCGACTCGATGTAGTCCTTGTTCGCGCCGTGGACGCGGGCGTACTCGACGTTGCTGTCGTAGATGCTCAGGTCGTAGCCCTTGCCGATCAGCATCTCGGCCAGCTCCACCAGCGGGCTTTCGCGCAGGTCGTCGGTGCCGGCCTTGAAGCTCAGGCCGAGCAGGGCGACCTTGCGCTTGTCGTGGCTTTCGACGATGTCGAAGGCGTTCTGCACCTGGGACTCGTTGCTGCGCATCAGCGAGTTGAGCAGCGGCGCCTCCACGTCCAGGGAGCCGGCGCGGTAGGTCAGGGCGCGCACGTCCTTGGGCAGGCACGAACCGCCGAAGGCGAAGCCCGGACGCATGTAGTACTGGGACAGGTTGAGGGTCTTGTCCTGGCAGACCACGTCCATCACCTCGCGGCCGTCGACGCCGACGGCCTTGGCGATGTTGCCGATCTCGTTGGCGAAGGTCACCTTGGTGGCGTGCCAGACGTTGCAGGTGTACTTGATCATCTCGGCGACGGCGATGTCCTTGCGGATGACCGGGGCGTCGAGTTCTTCGTACAGCGATTGCAGGACGTCGCCGGAGGCGGTGTCGAATTCGCCGATGACGGTCATCGGCGGGAAGTCGTAGTCCTTGATCGCGGTGCTTTCGCGCAGGAACTCAGGGTTGACCGCCACGCCGAAGTCGACGCCGGCCTTCTTGCCGGAGCAGTCTTCGAGGATCGGGATCACCACGTTGGCGACGGTGCCCGGCAGCACGGTGCTGCGCACCACGATGGTGTGGCGGGTGGACTTCTCGCGCAGCACGAAACCGATCTCGCGGCACACCGCCTCGATGTAGTTCAGTTCCAGGTCGCCGTTCTTCTTGCTCGGCGTGCCGACGCAGATCATCGACAGGTCGGTGTCGCGGATCGCCTCGGCGAAGTTTGTGGTGCCGCGCAGGCGGCCGGTCTGGATGCCCTGCGCCAGCAGTTCACCCAGGCCCGGTTCGACGATGGGGGATTTGCCGGCGTTGATCATGTCGATCTTGTCCTTGGCGACATCGACACCCACCACGTCGTGGCCCCGTGCAGACAGGCAACCGGCACACACCGCGCCGACGTAACCCAAACCAAAAATGCTGATGCGCATCGCAATTACCTCTGTGTTTTATCAAGCCATTAGATGGCCGGAGTTAATGGTGTCCAGCGGTCATGGTGCACTCGAAAGTGCGTCTTACAGGCGCGACAGTGCCGTGTTCCGGCAATGTAAGTTTCGAGTGGCTAAATAAGTGCACTCAAGTTGTGCGCAACTAGGCCTTGTTGTTTTCGCTTGCCCCGAGAGGCGGCAGAACCCTTGTCAGAAGGGTCGCCGCCCGCTCGGCCTGCCGGCCCGATGTCAGGCGAAACGCCCGCAGATCAGGCGGTCAGGCGCTCTGGCGAGCGCGGTTGCAGGGGCGCAGCCTTGGCCTTGCAGGGGAAATTCAGGGTGCGTATCTCCCGGTCTTTGATCTTTGTCCAAACAAGTGAACCTACTGTGGAAGTTACTGTGGCAACTTGGTTACAGGGTTTACTTCTCTGCGTAAGTTATCTCGTACAGCGTCGGCGAGAATCGTTACCGGTGGTATGAACTACGCATCAAGACGAAGTTCCGGCCCGTTCATCCCGAAATCTGAAATTTCTTGAAATATTGAAAAAGATGGCACTGCTTTCATATTGATAGCACTTTCGACTTCGCCCTTTATATATAGGCGGATAATCGAGCGGGATGGTTTTATGCCATTACCTTGAAAAAAAGTGCGTGCCACTACTGAAAAAAATGACGCCTGTCGAGTGAAACAAACGTTAGGAGGAAGGGTGATGTTTTTATGGCGCCAACGAAATGGCGAAAATCGGCGGGGGATTTTTGACGTCGTGCGAGGTGCACGACTCTTTCCTTGAAGAGTCGTGCATCGGGCATGCCTTATTCGGGGGCGTGGTCGCGCAGGAACACCAGATTGTCCGGTTTCGACTGTTCGGCGCTGTAGCGGTAGCCCTGGACATCGAACTGCTTCAAGGCGGCGGGATCGTTGATGCGTTCCTGGATCACGAAGCGGCTCATCAGGCCGCGGGCCTTTTTCGCGTAGAAGCTGATGATCTTGTACTGGCCGTTCTTCAGGTCCTTGAACTCGGTGTTGATGATCCGCGCGTTCAGGGCCGAGCGTTTCACGGCCGAGAAGTACTCGTTGGACGCCAGGTTGAGCAGCACGTCGTCGCCCTGGTCGGCCAGCGCCTCGTTGAGCCATTCGCTGATGCGCGTGCCCCAGAAGGCGTACAGATCCTTGCCCCGGGCGTTGGCCAGCTTGGTGCCCATCTCCAGCCGGTACGGCTGCATCAGGTCGAGCGGGCGCAGCAGGCCGTAAAGGCCGGACAGCATGCGCAGGTGCCGTTGCGCAAAGTCGAAGTCGGCTTCGCCGAAGGTCTGGGCGTCGAGCCCGGTGTAGACGTCACCCTTGAACGCCAGCAGCGCCTGCTTGGCGTTCTCTGGGGTGAAGGCCGGCGTCCAGCTGCCGAAGCGCGCGGCGTTGAGGCCGCCGATCTTGTCGGACACGTGCATCAGTTCGCTGATCTGCGCCGGGCTCAGTTCGCGCAGTTGCTGGATCAGCGCCTGGGAATGGTCGAGGTATTGCGGCTGGGTGAAGCGCGAGGTCGCCGGCGGCGTTTCGTAGTCGAGGGTCTTGGCGGGGGAAATCACCATCAGCATGCAGTCGTCTCCTTTGATCGTGGCGGCGATTCTAGGGGGTTGGCCGGGTTGACTCCAGCTATGAGTCCGATAGGTGATCGGCGGCGCCGGCAACGCCTGCTGCCGGTCTGTGCCTTTGTGGCGAGGGAGCTTGCTCCCGTCGGGCTGCGCAGCAGGCCCGGCGAGCGCTGCGCGCCCTCGCCACGCAATGCGTCATTCCCCAGGAGGGATGAGGGGCTTATCGGCTATAGTGCCGCGCGGGTTTTGTTATGGAGACGTCCCCTTGCGTATCGTTCTATTCCTTTCGGCGTGGCTGTTGAGCGTCGGGGCCCTGGCGGCCCCCGGCGATCCGGCGACGCTGGATCGCAGCACCTGGCCGGAGCAACTGAAGAATCCGACCCTGTTCGACGTGGCTTCGCGGGCGGAGATCCTGACGTTCGCCCGGGGCCTGCTGGCCAGCGAAGCGCTGGACGAAGCCACGCTGGCCCAGCGCCTGGGGCTGCGCACGGTCAACATGGACGCCGTCAACCGCCTGCGCGGGCGGCTCTGGCAACGTTTGTTCAACGGCTACAACTATGCTCAGCAAAGCTGCGACCAGGACGCTTCGTTCTGCTTCCTGGTCGAAGACGTGCCGACCCTGCGCGAGCAGGCGGGCAAGTTCCAGCTCGGCGAGGATAGCTACTACATCAAGTGGGCCGAGCCGAGCCGGGCCTTCCATGCCCAGTACCTGGACGAACTGCTGCGCAAGGCCGCGCTGTTTCCGCAGACCGGCAGCGAGATCGACCGTTTCGGCGACTACGAGCGCAACGGCGACGACATGCACGACCGGCTGTTCCTGCTGAGCTTCGACAGCGCCGCCAACCTGCAGCCGGACAACACCGACTGGCTCGCCGAATACCTGCGCAAGTCGAACCTGAGCGGCACGTTCTTCATGCTGGGCAAGGATGTCCAGGCGCGGCTGGGGGAGCGTTCGGTCGCCAGCCTGCAGGCGACGTTCTCGCAGCAATGTGTCGGCGTGCAGGGCTGGGAGTTCCGTTCCCACAGCCACTGGCAGGACTGGCAGGATTCGGTGCGGCGCAGTGCCGACCTGGTCAAGAACAAGCTGCCGGAGAACTACGTGCCGCTGTTCCGTCCGCCGGACGGCCAGCGCCGCAGCGACGCGCAGGCGTTCTTCAACGCCCAGGGCCTGCAAGTGGCGCTGTGGGACATCGACGCCCAGGACGGCGCCGGCAAGCTCAAGGGCAGCCAGAGCGCGCAGCGGGTGCTGACCCTGATGCTGCTGTGGCGTCACGGGGTGATCAATTTCAACATGAAGCAGGAGGCGGTGAAGACGGCGTTGCCTTGGCTGATCACCCAGACCGCGCAAAGCGGCATCGGCTGGGAAGACTGTCAGGACGCGTTTCGCTGACGAGCGCAAGGAGCCCGGAAACATTGGGCGCGGGGAAAAAATCGAGGGAATTTTGAAGCAGGCGGACTTCCGACTCTAACGGGGGCAGGGCGGTCCGCCAAGGGCTTTTCGTCACTTTGCAAAATAAACTTCAAAAAAGCGTCAAAGTGCTTTTTTCTGTCACAGGTTTTGGAGTATTACGAACTCAGACCGCCGAAACCTGCGACACAGGTGGCGTCTCCCAAGACCCATTTGTGTGCAGTTCGTCCGGCCTTCCGATCAAGGGGCGCGCGGACGGGTTCGGCAGTCACTTCGAGGCGCAGCACCGCCCAGGTATTGCGTCGAATGGCTCCCACAAAGGTGACCGAGTATGGATGATCACGGACGTAGCCCTTCTTCCAACCAGCCAATCCTTTATGTACTCGATACCAACGTATTGATTCACGATCCAAACGCCCTCCTGAATTTCGAAGAACACCACGTCGCGATCCCGATGACCGTGCTTGAAGAGCTGGACAAGCTCAAGAGCGGGCATCACAGCGTGGCCGCCGAATGCCGTCAGGCCATCCGGCTGATCGACAAGACCCTGGGGGACGCTTCACCGGAGGACGTTGAACAGGGAGTGCCGATCCAGCGCGGCAAGAGCGGACCCAAGGGCTTGCTGTCGATTCTGATGAGCAGGCACGCCGAGCCGAACCTGATTCTGCCGGAGCACCTGAACGACAACAAAATCATCAACCAGTTGATCGACCTGCACACCCGCGACCCGAAGAAACCGGTCGTGCTGGTCACCAAGGACATCAACATGCGCCTCAAGGCGCGGGCCTGCGGGATCGCGGCCGAAGACTACAGCACCGACCAGCTGGTCGATGACGTGTCGCTGCTGCCCAACGGCTACCACAACATGACCGGCTCCTTCTGGGACCGGGTGAGCAAGGTCGAGACCCGCCAGGACCACGGCCGCACCTGGCATCAGGTGCAGTTGATCGACAACCTGCCGGCGGTGCACGTCAACGAGTTCATCATCGACGAGCAGGGGTTCGTCGGCTGGATCAAGGAGATCGACGAGGACAAGCTGCTGATCCTCGACCTGCACCAGGAGCCGCTGCTGCACCAGGAAGCCTGGGGCCTCAAGCCACGGGACATCTACCAGAGCCTGGCGCTGTACGCGTTGCTCGATCCGGACATCCACCTGGTCAACCTGTCCGGCGCCGCCGGTTCCGGCAAGACCATCCTGGCGCTGGCGGCCGCCATCGAGCAGACCATGGTCAGCAAGCGCTACCGGCGCATCATCGCCACCCGCAGCGTGCAGGGGCTGGACCAGGAGATCGGCTTCCTGCCGGGCACCGAAGCGGAAAAGATGGAGCCTTGGCTGGGCGCCATCACCGACAACCTCGAAGCCTTGCACATGGATGACGAAAGCACCCATGGCAGCGTCGACTACATCCTCAGCAAGGTGCCGCTGCAGTTCAAGTCGCTCAACTACATCCGCGGCCGCAGCTTCCAGCAGAGCCTGATCCTGATCGACGAATGCCAGAACCTCACGCCGCACCAGATGAAGACCATCATCACCCGGGCCGGCGCCGGCTCCAAAGTGGTGTGCCTGGGCAACCTGGCGCAGATCGACACCCCTTACCTGTCCGCGACCAGCTCCGGGCTGACCTACCTGACCGAACGCTTCAAGGACTTCCCCAACGGCGTGCACATCACCCTGCAAGGGGTGCCTCGCTCGATTCTGGCCGAATACGCCGAATCGCACCTGTAACCTTCCCCGCAGCGGGCGGCCTCCGGGCCGCCCGCGTCTTTGCGGACGCCATCGCCAGCAGGCTGGCTCCCACAGTGTTTTCCCGGTGGAATGCAGTCTCGTTGACCACCGCAGAACCCTGTGGGAGCGGGCTTGCCCGCGAAGGCGCCATTCAAGGCACCGCAGGACAGAGGCTCAGAGCCCCGCAGGGATTTGTGCGGGGGCTGTCATCGCGCTCGCGGAAAATTGACCCTCAGGTTTACAATCGACGCTCCTGATCAGGAGTATTCCCGTGCTGACCCATCTCGATTCCCAAGGCCGCGCCAACATGGTCGACGTCACCGACAAGGCCGTGACGTTCCGCGAGGCGACGGCCCAAGCGCTGGTGCGCATGCTGCCCGACACGCTGCGGATGATCGTCAGCGGCGGCCATCCCAAGGGCGACGTGTTCGCCGTGGCGCGCATCGCCGGCATTCAGGCGGCAAAGAAGACCAGCGATCTGATCCCGCTGTGCCACCCGCTGATGCTGACCGGCGTGAAGGTCGAGCTCAGCGCGGAAGGCGACGACACGGTGCGCATCGAAGCCCGCTGCAAGCTGTCGGGCCAGACCGGCGTCGAGATGGAGGCGCTGACCGCCGCCAGCGTCGCCGCCCTGACCATCTACGACATGTGCAAGGCCGTGGACCGCGGCATGACCATCGAAAGCGTGCGCCTGCTGGAAAAGCTCGGCGGCAAGAGCGGGCACTACCAGGCGGAGCAGCCATGAACCTGACCGTGAAGTTTTTTGCCCGCTACCGCGAAGCGGTCGGCGAGGACTCGATCAAGGTCGAGGGCGACTTCGGCACCGTCGATGACGTGCGCGCATTGCTCGCCCAACGCGACGGCTTCGAGGTGCTGGGCGAACAGAACCTGATGTGCGCGCGCAACGAAGACCTCTGCCAGCTCGACGAGCCCGTGGCCGAGGGCGACGAAGTGGCGTTCTTCCCCACCGTGACCGGAGGCTGAGCCATGGGCATCCGTGTTCAGCCCGAACCGTTCGACCCGGGCGCCGAAGTCAACGCGATGCACGCGGCCAACGTCGGCGTCGGCGCGGTGGTGAGCTTCGTCGGCTACGTGCGCGACTTCAACGACGGGCTCGACGTGGCCGGGATGTTCCTGGAGCACTATCCGGGCATGACCGAAAAGGCCCTGGCCAAGATCGCCGACGAGGCCGCGCAGCGCTGGCCGCTGCTCAAGCTTGAGGTGCTGCACCGTATCGGCGCGCTGGAGCCGGGCGAGCCGATCGTGTTCGTCGGCGCCGCCAGCGCCCATCGCCAGGCCGCGTTCGACGCCTGCGCCTTCGTCATGGACTACCTCAAGACCCGCGCCCCGTTCTGGAAAAAAGAAAACACCGCCGAAGGCCCGCGCTGGGTCGAAGGGCGCGCCAGCGACCATGCGGCGGCCGAGCGCTGGAAAAAGTAGCTCCGGTTGTGGCGAGCGAGCTTGCTCGCGCTCGGCTGCGAAGCAGTCGTAGAGGATCGCGGCAGGTGTTTTGGGGCCGCTGCGCAGCCCAGCGGGAGCAAGCTCCCTCGCCACGGAAGTGATGTGCATTGTGGCGAGCGAGCTTGCTCGCGCTCGGCTGCGAAGCAGTCGTAAGTTGTTTGCGAGAGCCAGCCTGCTGGCGATGGCGCCCTCTGCAGCACCGCCATCACCCCTGATTCACCACCCGACCACCGGCCGGATGCGACCCCTTCTGCCCGATTGACGCTGTGTACATAAAAGTCCAGTATGGATTCATAAGTACAAAAAAGGCGTTCCCCCCGTTTCAGCTCTTTCTCCTGTCTTGCCAAACCAACAACAACCGCGAGAGAACGAACATGAAGAAACTCCCCCTCATCACCGGTCTGGCGCTGAGCCTGTTGGCGTGCACCAGCGCCTTCGCCGCCGAGAAGACCTTGCGCATCGGCATCGAGGCGGCCTACCCGCCGTTCGCCTCCAAGACCGACAAGGGCGAGATCGTCGGTTTCGACTACGACATCGGCAATGCCCTGTGCGCGCAGATGCAGGTCAAGTGCGTGTGGGTCGAGGGTGAATTCGACGGCCTGATCCCTTCGCTGAAAGTGAAGAAGATCGACATGGCGCTGTCGTCCATGACCATCAATGAAGACCGCAAGAAGTCGGTGGACTTCACCCACAAGTACTACTTCACCTCCTCGCGGCTGGTGATGAAGGAAGGCGCGGTCGTCGATGACCAGTACGCCAGCCTCAAGGGCAAGACCGTCGGCGTGCAGCGCGCGACCACCACCGACCGCTACGCCACCGAGGTGTTCGAGCCAAAGGGCATCACTGTCAAGCGCTACGGCAACAACGAAGAGATCTACATGGACCTGGCGGCCGGACGCCTCGATGCGATCTTCGCCGACACCATCCCGCTGACCGACTTCCTGTCGATGCCGCGCGGCAAGGGCTATGCGTTCGTCGGGCCGGAGCTCAAGGATCCGAAGTACGTGGGCGAGGGCGCGGGGATCGCGGTGCGCAAGGGCAACGCCGAGCTGGTCAGCCAGCTGAACAGCGCCATCGACGGGATCCGCGCCAGCGGCGAGTACCAGAAGATCTCCGAGAAGTACTTCAAGTCCGACATCTACGGCGACTGACCGTCCGCCATCGCCAGCAGGCTGGCTCCCACAGTGTTCGCGCCGTACACAAACCATGTGACCGCCGCTGAACCTGTGGGATATTTCCGAGATTTTTTCAAGTCTGACATCTACGGCGGCCTTACTGACGTCATCGCCAGCAGGCTGGCTCCCACAGTGTCCGCGCCGTACACAGACTATGTGATCGCCGCTGAACCTGTGGGAGCTGGCTTGCCAGCGATGAGGCCGGAGCAGCCTGCGCCGGTCTCCCACAGGTTCAGCGGCGATCACCTGTTTTGTGTACGGCGCGGACTCTGTGGGAGCTGGCCTGCCAGCGATGAGGCCGGAGCAGCCTGCGCCAATCTTCAGCCCTTCAGTTCCTTCAGGTGCTTGTACACCGTCGCCCGCCCCATGTTCAGCACATTGGCCACGTAGTTCGAGGCGCTCTTGCCCTTGAAGGCGCCCTCGGCGTGCAGGGCCAGCACCAGCTCGCGCTTGTGGTCGCGGGTCAGCACGTTCAGGCTCAGTTGCCGCTCGCGCAGCCAGCTGTGCAGGAAGGTGTTGATCCGCTCTTGCCAGTCGTCGCGGAACAGCGAGTCCGGCTGCGGGATCAGTTTGCTCGGCGACAGGAACAGATCCAGCGCCGCCTTGGCGTTCTCGAACAGGGAAATGTTCAGGTTGATGCACAGCACCGCCAGCGGCTGTCCCTGGCCGTCGCGCAGCACCGTGCTCAGGCTGCGGATCTTCTGGCCGTCCCAGTTGAGCTTCTCGTACGGGCCGATGTTCCGCTCGCCGGCGTCGTCGCCGAGCATGTCCTCCAGCGCCGAGTCGTCGCCGATGTCCCGTTTCGACAGGTTGTTGGCGATGTAGTCGACCTTCTGCGTGCGCAGGTCGTGCAGCACCACTTCGGCGTGGGGGAAGAACAGCGTGGCGATGGCGTCGGCGATGGCGCGGTAGTTGTCCATCGCGGCGTCGTTCGGCACAGGTGAAGGTTCGGGGGCGGTCATGTCAGTGGAGCTCCAGGCAACGTCAACGCCCCCGTGGGCAGGGGGCGCTGCGAGTGTGCCGCAATCCGTCGGGCGCGTCATCCGCACGGCCGCTCAGGCGAGGCGGGCGGGGGACAGCATGGCGGCGGTCAGGCCGAACCGGCCCAGCTGTTCGGGCAACGGCAGGCCGCGCACCAGCGCCGCGCTGGCCTGGCCCATGGCCGGCGAGGTCTGGATGCCGTAGCCGCCCTGGGCCGCGACCCAGAACAGCCCCGGCACCTGCGGGTCGAAGCCGGCCAGCAGGTCGCCGTCGGCCACGAAGCTGCGCAGGCCGGCCCAGGTGCGGGTCGGGCGGCGGATGGTCAGGGTGGTGGCTTCCTCGATCTGGTAGATGCCCATGGCGATGTCCAGCTCTTCGGGCTGCACGTCGTGGGGTTCGACGGGGTCGGCGTTGGCCGGCGAACCGAGGAACATGCCGGCGTCGGGCTTCATGTAGAACGACTCGTCGAGGCTGACCAGCATCGGCCAGTGATGGATGTCCACGCCTTCGGGGCCGGCGAAGATGAACGCGGCCCGGCGTTTGGGCTGCAGGCCCAGCGGCGCGGCGCCGGCGAGCGTGCCGACCTTGTCGGCCCAGGCCCCGGCGGCGTTGATCACCACGGGGGCGCTGAAGGTCTGGCCGTTGGTCTGCACCTGCCACAGGCCGTCGGCGTCGCGGGTCAGGCCCAGCACTTCGCAGTCGGTGTGCACCTGGCCGTTGTTGCGGCGGATGCCGCGCAGGTAGCCCTGGTGCAGGGCGTCGGTGTCGATGTCGCTGGCGGTGGGGTCGTAGATCGCGCCGTGGACTTTCTCCCGGCGCAGGATCGGCAGCCGCGTGCAGGCCTCGTCGGCGCTGAGCAGTTGCATCTGCGGCACCGTGGCCTTGGCGCCGAGGTATTGGTTGTTCAGTTCGGCGGGGTCGCCGGTGAAGTCCACGGTCATTTCGCCGCGCGGGGTCAGCAGCGGGTGCTCGCAGAAGCCGCTCGGCGGGGCATCGAAGAAGTCACGGCTGGCCTGGGTCAGCGCCCGCACCTGCGGGGTGCCGTAGGCGGCGGTGAACAGGGCGGCGGAGCGGCCGGTGGAGTGGTAGGCCGGGTGCGACTCGCGCTCCAGCACGACCACCTTGCCGTGGGGCGACAGCCAGAAACCGGTGGACGCGCCGGCGATGCCGCCGCCGATGATGATGAAATCTGCCTGGCTCATGAAGGTCTCCAGTGTTGACGCAATTTTGAAGGATGCCGAGAACCCTGTGGGAGCCAGCCTGCTGGCGATGACGGCGCAACCGCCGCACCGAAGCACAGGGATTGCGGTGTCAGGGTTGCAGGCGATAGACCGCATTGGCCAGGGCGATGTCCTCCAGCCCCAGGCCGATGGAACGGAAGAACACATGGCGCCCGTAGTCGGGACGCTGCACCTGGCCGCTGAGCAGGTCGGCCAGGTCGCCGACGATCTCGGTGCGGTCCCAGCCGTGCCGTTCGGCGGCGATCAGCATTTCGCCCGCCGAGCCCGGAGTGGTCTGGCGATAGTCGCAGAACACCTGCATGTCGTTGAGGCTGTGCGGCGGCACCTCATGGGCGCGGGGCGCGTTGGTGCTGATCGAGGTGATCAGCGCCGGCTTGCCCAGGCTGGCCGGATCGATCACAGGTCCCGCAGATGAAGTGCAGAGCAGGATCACGTCCGCCCCGGCGACGGCGGCTTCGCGGCTGTCGGCCACGGTCAGGCGCGGGTCGAGGGCCTTGAAGCGGGCGACGGTCGCCGGCTCATCGGCGAGGCTCGGCGCGTACAGGCTGATGTGCTGCCAGTCGCGCAGCGCCTTGACGTATTCCAGATGGGCCTGGGCGACCTTGCCGCTGCCGATGATCGCCAGGCGCCGGACGTGCGCCGGGGCCAGGGCATCGACCGCCACGGCGGTGGTGGCGGCGGTGCGGGCGGTGGTCAGTTCGCCGGCGTCGCACAGCAGCAGCGGCTGGCCGGTCTGCATCGACATCAGCAGCGTCCAGGCGGTCACCAGCGGGCCCTGTTCGCGGACGATGTACGGCGAGGTCTTGACCCCGTACACGCCGTCCTCGGCCAGCACGCCCAGGTAGTTGATGAAATCCCCGGCGCCCTGGGGAAACTCCACCAGTTGCTGCGCCGGTTGCACCGCCTGCCCGGCGGCGAGGTCACGGAACAGCTTGCGCATGATCTGCGGCACGTCGAGCCGGGCCAGCAGCGCGCGGGCCTGGGTTTGGTCGATCACATGGGGCGTGCAGGTCATGTCGGGCTCCGGGATTGTTGTTAAACTAATTTGTCTATTATGGACTTTTATATCTTGTCGGCAATCTCCGGGCGAAAAAAAAGGCGCAGTCCGTCGCCGGCTGCGCCTTTCTCATGGGGTCGCTCAGTGCGGCCGCTTGCGCTCGACCGCCCGCAGCAGGTGGGTCGGCGGCATTTCGCAGCTGATCTTGCGGCCCAGCAGCGCCTCGATGGACGGTAGCTGGTAGGAGTCGTCCTCGCCGGCGAAGCTGATCGACACGCCGTCGGCGCCGGCCCGGCCGGTGCGGCCGATGCGGTGCACGTAGTCGTCCGGCACTTCCGGCAGGGTGAAGTTGATCACGTGGCTGATGCCGTCGATGTGGATGCCGCGACCGGCCACGTCGGTGGCCACCAGCACGCGGATCTTGCCTTCGCGAAAGCCTTCCAGGGTCTTGATGCGCTTGTGCTGCGGCACGTCGCCGGACAGCTGCGCGGCGTTGACGCCGTCGCGCACCAGGCGTTCCTCGATGCGCCGCACTTCGTCCTTGCGGTTGGCGAACACCATCACCCGCTCCCAGCCGTTGTCGTTGACCAGGTTGTACAGCAGCTTGTACTTGTCGGCGCTGGCGACCGCATAGATGTGCTGTTCGACGTTGGCGTTGGCCACGTTCTCGGCCTCGATCTCGACGATGGCCGGATCGGTGGTCCACTGCTTGGCCAGGTTCATCACGTCGTCGGTGAAGGTGGCGGAGAACAGCAGGGTCTGGCGTTCGCTCTTGGGCGGGGTCTGGCGGATGATCTGCCGCACCTGCGGGATGAAGCCCATGTCTAGCATGCGGTCGGCCTCGTCCAGCACCAGCACCTCGACCATGTCCAGGTGCACGTCGCCGCGCTGGTTGAAGTCCAGCAGGCGGCCCGGCGTGGCGACCAGGATGTCGCAGTGGCGGGCTTCGAGCTGCTTGAGCTGCTTGTCGAAGTCCATGCCGCCGACGAAGCTCATCACGTTCAGGCCGGTGTACTTGGTCAGGTCCTGCGCGTCCTTGGCGATCTGCACCACCAGTTCGCGGGTCGGGGCGATGATCAGCGCCCGCGGCTCGCCCATGTAGCGCTCTTTCGGCGGCGGGGTCTGGAGCAGTTGGGTGATGGTCGAGATCAGGAATGCGGCGGTCTTGCCGGTGCCGGTCTGGGCACGGCCGATGGCGTCCTTGCCGGCGAGGGTGTAACCCAGCACCTGGGCCTGGATCGGCGTGCAATAAGGGAAGCCCAGGTCCTGGATGGCGTGCATCAGTTCCGGGGCGAGCCGGAAGTCGTGGAAGCGGGTCTTGCCTTCCTGGGGTTCGACGACGAAGTCCTCGAGTTTCCAGGGGATCACCGGGGCCTTGGGCTTGGGTTCGCGGCGGGGCCGGGCCGGTTTCGGGGTTTCGCTGCGGGCCGGCTCGCTGGCCTTGGCGGCTGCGGGAGCCGGCGTCGGTTCGGGGGTGGCGGCCGCGGCGGGAGCGGGGCGGTCGGCCTGGCGGACGTCGCCGCGGGGGCCGGAAGCGGGCGCCGGTGCGCCGGCGGCGGGCGCGAGCTGCTCAGCCTCGCTTTTGCCGAACATTTTCTTGAGTGCTTTGAGCACGGTCATCTCATCAATTGGTTAAGGAATGTACGCCGGCCAGTGTAATGCAAGAATCGGGCGCGGCGTAGTGGGACGATCAAAGGGCCGGCGGCGTGCGGCGGCAGTCGCGGAATCGATCAGCGCAGGCGTTCGCCCAGCCACACGGCGATGTCGCGGATTTCCTCGGGTAACACTTCGTGCTCCATTGGGTATTCCTGCCATGTCACGGTGACACCATGGGCCTTCAGGTACTCGTACGCCGTACGTCCCATCGAGTTCTGCACCACGTTGTCGAACTGGCCGTGCAGTGCCAGCACGGGAACGCGCTGCTGGCTGGCGGACAGCTCCAGTTCGTCGCTGAAGGTCGGTGCGTACGTCGAAAGCGCCAGCACGCCGCCCAACGGCCCCTGCCATTTCAGGAATGCGGTGTGATAGACCACTGCGCCCCCTTGGGAAAACCCGGCGAGGAAAATCCGCGAGGCGTCTATCCCGGAGGCTTTCTGCGATTCGATCAGTTCGATGACATGCTCGGCGGACGCTTCCAGCTGATCGCGGTCGATGGCCCGGGCCGGGGTCATCGCCTTGATGTCGTACCAGCTGGGCATGGCATATCCGCCATTGATCGTCACGGCGCGGGTCGGCGCCTGGGGCAGGACGAAACGGGTGGTCAGCAGGGTTTCCTGCAGCGCCTCGGCCACCGGCAGGAAGTCGTAGCGGTCGGCGCCAAGGCCATGCAGCCAGATCACGCAGGCGTCCGCGGTCTTTTCGGGCTGAAGAATCAAGGGCTCGGTCATGGCTGCTCCAATTGGGTGCGGGCGCGCTCATCGGGTGCGTGATCCGTGTGCGCGCCAGGGTTATCCGTTAAGAAGATGTCGCAAGGTTACAAGTTTTGCTATTGACCTGTCGCTCCATCGCCTCGAGGGGCGGTGTGGTACGGGCTTTGCTATGAGCTAGGCGTGCAATCGTTCTCGCGCCCGGCGGTAACACTATCAGTGAACGCACGGGGACGGGACAGTAAAGAATCCGGTGATGGATGTTCGCCAGAGGCCGCTACGGGCTTAGCGAACGTGAAAGGGCTACAGCCCGTTCGGCCGACTGGTGAGAAGTGAGGTTGTCCATTATGTGGATTTTCTCCTACTAGACTCATAGCTAAGGTCCTACGTCGGTTGACCCCATAAAAAGCCAACACGGGTCAACAACGCCTCAAAAGGGTGCGACAAGACTCAAGCTCCGACACAACAAGAGCAAAACTGGAGGTTTGAATGAAGATGTTGAAAACCACTCTGGCGGTCGTGACTGCTGCGGCAGTCCTCGGCGTCAGCGGGTTCGCTCAGGCGGGTGCAACCCTGGATGCGGTGCAGAAGAAGGGCTTCGTGCAGTGCGGCGTGAGCGACGGCCTGCCGGGCTTCTCCGTACCGGACTCCACCGGCAAGATCATCGGCATCGACGCCGACGTCTGCCGCGCGGTGGCCGCTGCCGTGTTCGGCGATGCGAACAAGGTCAAGTTCAGCCAGTTGAACGCCAAGGAACGCTTCACTGCGCTGCAGTCGGGCGAAATCGACATCCTGTCGCGCAACACCACCATGACCAGCTCCCGTGACGCGGGCATGGGCCTGAAATTCCCGGGCTTCATCACCTACTACGACGGCGTGGGCTTCCTGGCCAACAACAAGCTGGGCGTGAAGAGCGCCAAGGAACTGGACGGCGCCACCATCTGCATCCAGGCCGGCACCACCACCGAGCTGAACGTCTCCGACTACTTCCGCGCCAACGGCCTGAAGTACACCCCGATCACCTTCGACACCTCCGACGAAAGCGCCAAGTCGCTGGAGTCCGGCCGTTGCGACGTGCTGACCTCCGACAAGTCCCAGCTGTTCGCCCAGCGCAGCAAGCTGGCTTCGCCGAAGGACTACGTGGTGCTGCCGGAAACCATCTCCAAGGAGCCTCTGGGCCCGGTCGTGCGCAACGGCGACGACGAGTGGCTGGCGATCGTGCGTTGGGTCGGCTACGCGCTGCTCAACACCGAAGAGGCCGGCGTCACCTCGAAAAACGTGCTGGAAGAAGCCAAGTCCACCAAGAACCCGGACGTCGCCCGCCTGCTGGGCGCCGACGGCGAGTACGGCAAGGACCTGAAGCTGCCTAAGGATTGGGTCGTCAAGATCGTTTCCCAGGTCGGCAACTACGGTGAGATCTTCGAGAAAAACCTCGGCAAGAGCACCCCGCTGGAAATCGACCGTGGCCTGAATGCGCTGTGGAACGCCGGCGGCATTCAGTACGCACCACCGGTGCGCTAATGGTTCTGTCACCCGGCGGGCCAACCGCCGGGTGACGTTCTGTTCCAGTTTTTTCCGGGGCACTTCATGCAAAATTCAATCGGCGCACCAAAGCAGAGGCTCAGCCTCAGCGATCCACGAGTGCGTGCGTGGCTGTTTCAGATCATCACCGTGGTGGCGGTGGTCTCGATGGGCTGGTACCTGTTCGACAACACCCAGACCAACCTTCAACACCGGGGCATCACGTCCGGTTTCGACTTTCTCGAGCGCAGCGCCGGTTTCGGCATCGCTCAGCACCTGATCTCCTACACCGAAGCGGACAGTTACGCACGGGTGTTCGTGATCGGCCTGCTCAACACCCTGCTGGTGACCTTCATCGGCGTGATCCTGGCAACCCTGCTGGGCTTCATCATCGGTGTGGCGCGGCTGTCGCCGAACTGGATCATCAGCAAACTGGCGACCGTGTATGTGGAAACCTTCCGCAACATCCCGCCGCTGCTGCAGATCCTGTTCTGGTACTTCGCGGTGTTCCTGACCATGCCGGGGCCGCGCAACAGCCACAACTTCGGCGACACCTTCTTCATCAGCAGCCGGGGCCTGAACATGCCGGCGGCGCAGATCGCCGACGGCTTCTGGCCGTTCGCGGTCAGCATCGTGGTGGCCATCGTCGCCATCGTGTTCATGAGCCGCTGGGCCACCAAGCGCTTCGAGGAGACCGGCGAGCCGTTCCACAAGTTCTGGGTCGGCCTGGCCCTGTTCCTGGTGATCCCGGCCGTGTGCGCGCTGATCTTCGGCTCGCCGCTGCACTGGGAGATGCCGCAGCTCAAGGGCTTCAACTTCGTCGGCGGCTGGGTGCTCATCCCTGAACTGCTGGCGCTGACCCTGGCCCTGACCGTGTACACCGCGGCGTTCATCGCCGAGATCGTGCGTTCGGGGATCAAGTCGGTCAGCCACGGCCAGACCGAAGCGGCCCGTTCGCTGGGCCTGCGCAACGGCCCGACCCTGCGCAAGGTGATCATTCCCCAGGCGCTGCGGGTGATCATCCCGCCGCTGACCAGCCAATACCTGAACCTGGCGAAGAACTCGTCCCTGGCGGCCGGCATCGGCTACCCGGAAATGGTTTCGCTGTTCGCCGGCACCGTCCTCAACCAGACCGGCCAGGCCATCGAGGTGATCGCCATCACCATGAGCGTGTACCTGGCGATCAGCATCAGCATTTCCCTGCTGATGAACTGGTACAACAAGCGCATTGCGCTGATCGAGCGGTAAGGAAAAGCGCATGAGCACTCATACCTTCAAACCCGACATGCCCCCGCCGAGCAGCAGCATCGGCGTGGTGGCGTGGATGCGCGCCAACATGTTCTCCAGCTGGCTCAACACCCTGCTGACCCTGTTCGCGTTCTACCTGATCTACCTCGTGGTGCCGCCGCTGATCAACTGGGCGATCCTGGACGCCAACTGGGTCGGCACCACCCGCGCCGACTGCACCAAGGAAGGCGCCTGCTGGGTGTTCATCCAGCAGCGCTTCGGCCAGTTCATGTACGGCTACTACCCGGCCGAACTGCGCTGGCGCGTGGATCTGACCGTGTGGCTGGCGGTCATCGGCGTGGCGCCGCTGTTCATCTCGCGCTTCCCGCACAAGGCGATCTACGGCCTGAGCTTCCTGGTCGTCTACCCGATCATCGCCTGGTGCCTGCTGCACGGCGGCGTGTTCGGCCTGGCCACCGTCGCCACCAGCCAGTGGGGCGGCCTGATGCTGACCCTGGTGATCGCCACCGTCGGCATCGCCGGCGCGCTGCCGCTGGGGATCCTCCTGGCGCTGGGCCGGCGTTCCAACCTGCCGGCGATCCGCGTGGTCTGCGTGACCTTCATCGAGTTCTGGCGCGGCGTGCCGCTGATCACGGTGCTGTTCATGTCCTCGGTGATGCTGCCGCTGTTCCTGCCCGAAGGCATGAACTTCGACAAGCTGCTGCGGGCGCTGATCGGCGTGATCCTGTTCCAGTCGGCCTACGTGGCCGAGGTGGTGCGCGGCGGCCTGCAGGCGATCCCCAAGGGCCAGTACGAAGCCGCGGCCGCGATGGGCCTGGGCTACTGGCGCGCGATGGGCCTGGTGATCCTGCCGCAGGCCCTGAAGCTGGTGATCCCCGGCATCGTCAACACCTTCATCGCTTTGTTCAAGGACACCAGCCTTGTGATCATCATCGGCCTCTTTGACCTGCTCAACAGCGTCAAGCAGGCCGCCGCCGATCCGAAATGGCTGGGCATGGCCACCGAAGGCTACGTGTTCGCCGCCCTGGTGTTCTGGATTTTCTGTTTTGGCATGTCGCGCTATTCCATGCATTTGGAACGCAAGCTCGACACCGGCCACAAGCGTTAGGAGTTCTCTGTAAATGAGCGAAGCAATCAAGAAGCCTGCGGGCGCCGAAGGCATCATCCAGATGCAGGGCGTGAACAAGTGGTACGGCCAGTTCCACGTGCTCAAGGACATCAACCTCAACGTGCGGCAGGGCGAGCGCATCGTGCTGTGCGGCCCGTCCGGTTCGGGCAAGTCCACCACCATCCGCTGCCTCAACCGACTGGAAGAGCACCAGCAGGGCCGCATCGTGGTCGACGGCACGGAGCTGACCAACGACCTCAAGCAGATCGAAGCGATCCGCCGCGAAGTCGGCATGGTGTTCCAGCACTTCAATCTGTTCCCGCACCTGACCATCCTGCAGAACTGCACGCTGGCGCCGATGTGGGTGCGCAAGATGCCCAAGCGCAAGGCCGAGGAAATCGCCATGCACTACCTGGAGCGCGTGCGCATTCCGGAGCAGGCGAACAAGTACCCGGGGCAGCTGTCCGGCGGCCAGCAGCAGCGTGTGGCGATCGCCCGCGCGCTGTGCATGAAACCGAAGATCATGCTGTTCGACGAGCCGACCTCGGCCCTCGACCCGGAAATGGTGAAGGAAGTGCTCGACACCATGATCGGCCTGGCCGAAGACGGCATGACCATGCTCTGCGTGACCCACGAAATGGGCTTCGCCCGCACCGTGGCCAACCGCGTGATCTTCATGGACAAGGGCGAAATCGTCGAACAGGCCGCGCCGAACGACTTCTTCGACAACCCGCAGAACGACCGCACCAAGCTGTTCCTCAGCCAGATCCTGCACTGATCGACGGCTGGCGGTGAAATGAACCCGGACGTGTTCCGGGTTTATTTTTGCCCGGTGTTTTTGACCTGTGGGAGCCAGCCTGCCGGCGATGGCGGTGGGGCAGGCGCCGGGGTGTCGGATAGGCCGGCCTCATCGCGGGCAAGCCCGCTCCCACAGGGAATTGCGGTGCTGGCGGACTCTCTGCTCGCCGCAAAAACCTGTGGGAGCCAGCCTGCTGGCGATGGCGTCGGTGAGGGCCCCCCTGGCTGGACCAAGGGTTGTCCTCTCGGAGACGGTTCATTACCATGTCCGAAAAATTCATCCCATGATTGGATGACAGGGCGAATTCCATGTCAGACACCTCACCACTGATCAAGCGCTCCCTGGTCGATCAGGCCGTGGATCAACTGCGCCAGCGCATCAACGACGGCGTGTGGACGGTCGGCCAGCGCCTGCCGACCGAACCCGAGCTGTGCGCCGAGCTGGGCATCAGCCGCAACACGGTGCGCGAAGCCATGCGCGTGCTGGCGTTCTCCGGGCTGATCGAGATCCGCCAGGGCGACGGCAGCTACCTGCGGGCGGCGGTCGATCCGCTGGACGCGCTCAAGGCGCTGTCGCGCTGCTCCCTGGATCAGGCGCGGGAAACCCGGCACATCCTGGAAGTCGAAGCCATCGGTCTGGCGGCGCTGCGCCGCACCGACGAAGACCTGGCGGCATTGCGCGAGGCGCTCGGCGTCAGCGGCTGCCACTACCACGGCGACCTGGACACCTACATCGCCTGCGACCTGGTGTTCCACCGCCGCCTGGTGGACGCCGCGCACAACCCCACCCTCAGCGAGCTGTACCGCTATTTCTCCAGCATCGTCGGCGCGCAACTGCGCCAGACCCTGAACATCGTCCCGCGCCGCCAGGAAGTGTTCGACCTGCACATCGCCTTGCTCGATGCCGTCGAACAGCGCGACCCGGAGCGGGCCAAAGCCCTGTCGAGGCAGTTGATCAATGAACCTTGAAACCGAGAAACCCATGTCCCGCAGCGAGTTGTCCACACCTTCCAAACGCACGGCCGAGCTCGAAGAGCTGCTGATCGACGCCGAGGCCGACGACGCGCAGGTGCAGCAAAGCCATCCGCCGGTGCGCCGCCCGTGGCTGTTGCTGCTGGGGCTGATCCTGGTGGCGCTGAACCTGCGCCCGGCGCTGTCGAGCATGGCGCCGCTGCTGGGCGAGGTGTCGAAGAGCCTCGGCCTGTCGGCGGCCCAGGCCGGGCTGCTGACCACCTTGCCGGTGCTGTGCCTGGGGCTGTTCGCCCCGCTGGCGCCGGTGCTGGCCCGGCGGTTCGGCGCCGAGCGGGTGGTGCTGGGGATTCTGCTGACCCTGGCCTGCGGCATCCTCCTGCGGAGCAACTTCGGTGCCGTCGGCCTGTTCACCGGCAGCGTGCTGGGCGGCGCCAGCATCGGCATCATCGGCGTGCTGCTGCCGGGCATCGTCAAGCGCGACTTCGCCAGGCACGCCGGCACCATGACCGGCGTCTACACCATGGCGCTGTGCCTGGGGGCGGCGATGGCGGCGGGCTCGACCGTGCCGCTGAGCCAGCACTTCGGCGACAGCTGGGCGCTGGGGCTGGGCTTCTGGGTGGTGCCGGCGCTGGCGGCGGCGCTGTTCTGGCTGCCGCAGGTGGGGCAGAAGCAGGGGGCGCACCACGTCGCCTACCGCGTGCGCGGCCTGCTGCGCGATCCGCTGGCCTGGCAGGTGACCCTGTACATGGGCCTGCAATCGTCGCTGGCCTACATCGTGTTCGGCTGGCTGCCGTCGATCCTGATCGGCCGGGGCCTGACGCCGACCCAGGCCGGCCTGGTGCTGTCCGGCTCGGTGATCATCCAGCTCGCCAGCTCCCTGGCCGCGCCGTGGCTGGCCACCCGCGGCAAGGATCAGCGCCTGGCGATCGTGGTGGTGATGGCACTGACCCTCGGCGGCCTGTTCGGCTGCCTCTATGCGCCGATCGAAGGCCTGTGGGGCTGGGCGATCCTGCTGGGCCTGGGGCAGGGCGGCACATTCAGCCTGGCGCTGACGCTGATCGTGCTGCGCTCGCGGGATTCCCACGTGGCGGCCAACCTGTCGAGCATGTCCCAGGGCTTCGGCTACACCCTGGCGTCGATGGGGCCGTTCGCGGTCGGCGTGGTGCACGACTGGACCGGCGGCTGGAACGCGGTGGGCTGGATCTTCGGCATCGTCGGCGCGGGCGCCATTCTCGCCGGCCTCGGCGCCGGCCGGGCGCTGTACGTGCAGGTGCAGAGCGAGAAGATCTGAACCCGTGGCCCGGTGGCGTCTTTACGGACGCCATCGCCAGCAGGCTGGCTCCCACCGTTCCCGCCGCGCCGCAAGCCCATGTGTGAGCGAGCCTGCTCGCGATGGCGGTGCGAGAGGTCCGCAGATGACGGGACTGCCGGCCTCATCGCCAGCAGGCTGGCTCCCACAGGTGTTTTGCCGGTATTCGGCGTGCGAATGCCGATAGTGTTTCGCCCGTTTGCAGACTATCGTGCTGGCATTGTGTCCTTAAGCATGGAGTTTGCCCGTGAGTGAAGCCAACAGCGCCGTGATCACCCGTTTCTACCAGGCCTTCCAGCGCCTCGACGCCGAGGCCATGGCCGCCTGCTACACCGATGACGTGGTGTTCAGCGATCCGGCCTTCGGTGAGTTGCGCGGCCGCGACGCCGGCGACATGTGGCGCATGCTCACCACCCGCGCCAAGGATTTCTCCCTGACCTTCGACAACGTCCGCGCCGACGAGCGCAGCGGCGGCGCCCACTGGGTGGCGACCTACCTGTTCAGCCAGACCGGCAACACGGTGGTCAACGACATCCAGGCGCGCTTCGTGTTCCGCGACGGCAAGATCTGCGAGCACCACGACCGTTTCGACCTGTGGCGCTGGTCGCGCCAGGCCTTGGGCTTCAAGGGCCTGCTGCTGGGCTGGACGCCGCTGGTGGCCAACGCCGTGCGTGCGCAGGCGCTCAAAGGGCTGAAGGCATTCCAGGCCGGCCGCTGATAAGATCGCGGGCTGTTTCCCACACGCCTGCGATCTCCCCGTGACCACCTTGAGCGAAAACCCTGTCGACACCGATGCGCCTGCGGCCAAGGCCTGGTTCGTCTACCTCGTCCGCGCGGCCAACGGGTCGCTGTACTGCGGGATCAGCGACGATCCGGTGCGTCGCTTCGCCAAGCACCAGAGCGGCAAGGGCGCGCGGTTCTTCCTGTCCAGCCCGGCGATGGCGCTGGTCTACACCGAGCGCTGCCGGGACAAGGGCGATGCGCTGCGCCAGGAGCGGCTGATCAAGAAACTCAGGAAAAGCGCCAAGGAGTGTCTGGTGGCGTCTTATCAATCTGACTGATCGGTTCCCGCCGCCCGCATCCGTAGGCTGCCATCCGAATGCAGGCTAAGCTGCGGATTCACCTACTGTGCGGCGGAGCCGAGCATGTCCGAGTTGATCCTTCACCATTACCCCGCGTCCCCATTCGCCGAAAAGGCCCGGCTGCTCTTGGGTTTCAAGGGATTGTCCTGGCGTTCGGTGCACATCTCGCCGGTGATGCCCAAGCCGGATCTGACCGCCCTCACCGGCGGCTACCGCAAGACGCCGGTGCTGCAGGTCGGCGCGGACATCTATTGCGACACCGCCCTGATCGCCCGGCGCCTGGAGCAGGAAAAGGCCTTGCCGGCGTTTTTCCCCGAGGGGCAGGAAATGGTCGTCGCCGGGTTCGCCGCGTGGGCCGACTCGGTGGTGTTTCCGCACGCGGTCAGCCTGGTGTTCCAGCCGGAGTCGGTGGCGGCGCGCTTCGGCAAGTTGCCGCCGGAGGCGATCAAGGCGTTCATGGCCGACCGGGCCGGGCTGTTCAGCGGCGGCAGCGCGGCGAGGTTGCCTGCCGAACAGGCCAAGCATCAGTGGCCGACCCTCATGGCGCGCCTGGAGCAGCAACTGCAGCGCGAGCAGGGCGACTTCCTGTTCGGCGAACCGTCGGTGGCGGACTTCGCCATGGCCCATCCGCTGTGGTTCCTCAAGGCCAGTCATGTGACGGCGCCGCTGGTGGACGCCTACCCGGCGGTGAGCGCGTGGTTGGGGCGGGTGCTGGGCTTCGGTCATGGCGCGGCGAGCGAGATGAGTGCCGAGGAGGCGCTGGAGGTCGCGCGCAATGCGACACCGGCCGCGTTGCCGGACGAGGCGTTCACCGATCCGAACGGGTTCGTGGCCGGGCAGCGGGTGACGATTGCCGCGACGGACTACGGGGTCGATCCGGTGGAGGGGGAACTGGTGTTTGCCGGCCTCGAGGAACTGATCCTGCGCCGCGAAGACGCGCGGGCCGGGGTGGTGCATGTGCACTTTCCGCGGTTGGGGTTCCGCATCGAGGCCCGCTGATCACCGCCGCCTTGTGGCAAGGGAATTTGTGGCAAAGGAATCGATGGTGAGGAAATTTGTGGCGAGGGAGCTTGCTCCCGCTGGACTGCGCAGCAGGCCCTCTTGGGGGCGCGTTGCGCCCCAGCGGGAGCAAGCTCCCTCGCCACAAGGGCAGAGCCACAAGGGCAGAGCCACAAGGGCAGAGCCACAAGGGCAGAG
>NZ_JBIVHR010000004.1:117031-118703 GCF_044749305.1 Pseudomonas sp. NPDC089534
GAGCCACAAGGGCAGAGCCACAAGGGCAGAGCCACAAGGGCAGAGCCACAAGGGCAGCGCTACTTCAGGGCGGCGAGGATTTCGTCCGGGTCGAAGCCGCGGATCAGCGTGCCGTTGACGTCGATCAGCGGAATCCCGCGCCCGCCCAGGGCTTCATAGGCCTTGCGCGCTTCGGCGTCCTTCTCGATGTCGAATTCCGTGAACGCAATGCCCTTGCCGTCGAGAAAGCGCTTGGTCTGCTTGCAGTAGCCGCACCAGTCGGTGGAATAGAGCACGACCCGGGCGTTGGCGCGGACCTGCTCCGGGAGCATCTGCGACGGGTTGAACACCCGCTCGATCTTGCCCCAGTTCTGATAGGCCACGACCACCAGCAGCACCAGCAGTACCTTCTTCAGCACATTGCCGAGCATCAGTTGCGCCGCTTCAGCTGATCGGTGAGCGAGGTCGGCAGGCCCTTGATCACCAGGGTGCCCGCTTCTTCGTCGTACTCGATCTTGGAGCCCAGCAGGTGCGCCTCGAAGCTGATCGACAGGCCTTCGGCGCGGCCGGTGAAGCGGCGGAACTGGTTGAGGGTGCGCTTGTCCGCCGGGATCTCCGGCGACAGGCCGTAGTCCTTGTTGCGGATATGGTCGTAGAACGCCTTCGGACGGTCTTCGTCGATCAGTTCCGAAAGCTCCTCAAGGCCCACCGGCTCGCCGAGCTTGGCCTGGCTGCTGGCGTAGTCCACCAGGGCCTTGGTCTTCTCGCGGGCGGAGTCTTCGGGCAGGTCTTCGCTCTCGACGAAGTCGCTGAAGGCCTTGAGCAGGGTGCGGGTCTCGCCCGGGCCGTCGACGCCTTCCTGGCAGCCGATGAAGTCGCGGAAGTACTCCGACACCTTCTTGCCGTTCTTGCCCTTGATGAACGAGATGTACTGCTTGGACTGCTTGTTGTTCTGCCACTCGGAGACGTTGATCCGCGCCGCCAGGTGCAGTTGGCCCAGGTCGAGGTGGCGCGAGGGGGTCACGTCCAGCTCGTCGGTCACCGCCACGCCTTCGCTGTGGTGCAGCAGGGCGATGGCCAGGTAGTCGGTCATGCCTTGCTGGTAGTGGGCGAACAGCACATGGCCGCCCACCGACAGGTTGGACTCCTCCATCAGCTTCTGCAGGTGCTCCACCGCCACCCGGCTGAACGCGGTGAAGTCCTGGCCGCCGTCGAGGTACTCCTTCAGCCAGCCGCTGAACGGAAACGCGCCGGACTCCGGATGGAACAGACCCCAGGCCTTGCCTTGCTTGGCGTTGTAGCTTTCGTTGAGGTCGGCGAGCATGTTCTCGATGGCCGCGGACTCCGCCAGTTCGGAGTCGCGGGCATGCAGGACCGCGGGTGTGCCGTCGGGTTTTTTGTCGATCAGGTGGACGATGCAATGACGGATCGGCATGGGCTTCTCGGCTGTTGGAGGGGAGGCGGGCGGGCTCCCCCGAAAAAGCGCCCAGTGTACCCCAACCGCCGCTTTTGGCGCGGGGTGCAGGGCAAATCCGGGTCAGTGGGGGTCGCTTATGCATTTTTTTACCGATTTAGCGCAATAAACCTGACCATTTGGCTAGCTAGAGGCGGATATTTCCTTGTCTCTGTGCTAGTTTTGCCCGGTCTTTCGCGAAGTCACCGCGACAAGCATGCATTCAGCTTTTGTCAGGTC